>JAAYWY010000035.1 GCA_012516165.1 Bacillota bacterium | reverse complement strand
TTTGAGCCGGGCCACCACATCTGCCCGTCCCGCTTCTTCGGGAATAAGTTCAGCGGCAATACCTTCGGCCTGAAATTTTTGGAACAAAATAGTGGCTGCTTGCTCTTCGTTTCCTGGGGGATTGGAGGTTGGGGTGCGGATTATTTGCTGGGTTAAGGAAACGAGTTCGCTTTTGGCATCTTGGGCTAATCGGGTAGCATCTTCTGCTTTAAGCATGGATTCATGCCTCCTCTTTGTTGTTGGATTCACTCAACCAATCCAAGGCACTGGCGGCCATAAGAGCGGCGCCTTTCCACAGTACATCTTCGTCAATCTGAAACTGGGGCGAATGATGTAGCGGCACAATACCTTTAGCTAAATTAGCACCGCTTAGGAAGACAAAAGTTCCCGGTACCTGTTCCAGGTAATAAGCCATGTCCTCGCTGCCCATAGTAGGTTCTGTCAATTGTACAATAGCATCGGGTCCAAATAGTTGGCGAGCAGTATCTTTTACCTGCGTGGTTATTGCTTTGTCTGTAATCAGCGGCGGGTAACCGAAGTCATAGCGAAACTCATAACTTCCCTGCAACGCCGAGGTTATACCGGCAACTATTTGTTCCATCCGCTGGGAAATTCGGCACCTTTCTTCTTCGCGGGTGGTGCGGACAGTTCCTTCTAGTTCCACAAAACTGGGGATAACATTATAAGTACTGCCGCCTTGTACCCGTCCAATGGTAAGTACTAAGGGGTGAGTAGACTTTTGCTCCCGACTTACCAATTGCTGCAAGGCTCCAATCAAAACACCGGTAATCACAATGGGATCCACTGCGATCTCGGGCATAGCTCCGTGACCGCCGCGACCAATAACTTTAATATAAAATCGATCTAGCGAAGCCATAAGGGGTCCATAGCCGAGGCCAATAGTTCCTGCTGGCATATCTTTAAAGATAGCCCCGATGTGAAGTCCTAAGATGGCCTCTACTTTTGGATTATCCAAAGCACCGGCGGCAATCATAGGGGCGGCTCCACCGGGGCTTTCTTCCCCAGGCTGAAAGATCAACTTGACATTTCCCCTAAGCTTAAGGCGATGCTCCATCAGCAGTTTGGCAGCGCCCAAAAGCATGGCCATATGAGCATCGTGACCACAAGCGTGCATACGACCGGGGTGCTTGGAGGCAAAAGGCACCCCAGTTTCTTCTGTTACCGGCAAAGCATCCATATCGGCCCGGAGAGCAAAAGTAGGTCCGTCCTTATTACCGCGGATTAGACCAACAACGCCTGATTGAGCTAGACCAGTTTGAATGTCGATACCCATAGCAGTAAGTTCTTGCGCTACTAAAGCCGATGTCTTGGGTAAGTCTAATCCCAGCTCGGGTATTTCATGAAAGCAGCGGCGCCAGGTTACAATTTGTTCCTGTAAGCCTTTAGCCTGGTCTAGCAGCTTAGTATGGTCCACCAATGGCTATTTCCTCCCCAGTGTTTATTTTTACGCCTGGCTATGTTTTTTCTCCTGGTTATAAAACAGGCGAGATATGCCAATGGTTCCAAAAACAGCAATGGGAATAACGGCCCAAGCAGGAAACTTTAATACTCCTAGAAAGAAAAGGGGAATGGCGAGACCAAAGATGGACACTTTAGGATAACGGATGGCAAATTGGCCAAAGACAGCACCAAAAATTGCCGGGACAGTATAAGTTTTGAATGCTTCGGCGATAACCGGCGGGAAAATCTTAATTAAGGCTGCACCGATTATGGCTGCCAAAGTTACGCCAATGAGATTGGTAATGATGGAGCCAGCAATACCGAGGGTGGCGGCAATCTCCGCTTCTGGTGTACCAGATTCAGCTTCGGTTACCTCTAAAGCCATGGCGGCACAGGGCACACGCAGGTTACCAATATTTCCGGACAGAAATCCCATATAGGTACCAGACAAACCTAAAACAGCATAATAGGATATCGGCTCTACCACGTAAAAAGCACCAAAAGCAGTGGCTACCAAGCCCCAAGCTTTAAGAGCCATGGGTAGAGGAGGGAAGACCTTATAGGTTATCCATAAATATAATGAAGGGAAAAAAGCGAATAGACTTCCCAAAAGGACAGTTATCCAGCCAATACGAATTACCGGTTCATTCCACACCTTGGTAAAATCAAATTCTTGTTTGTTTTCCACCACTGAATGCGCCTCCTTGTTTACGATCCTAAGAATATGGCCAAAGCCATGCCGACAAGCATGGCGATGCCCAGGGTATATTCGCGTAGCCATTTGATCTTTTCTGTGAGCTGAAGAAGAAAGACCATGCTGATAGCACCGCCAATAACAGCGATCAGCCGACCGCCGCCAGCTAATATATGACCCGAATCTAAATAACCGAATACACCCAAGGTAGCAGCGCCGCTTAGAGCTGCTAACCATTTAGGATCCCCACCGCCTAGGCGTTCCCGCAAACCTTCTAGCTTATGGGTAAATAGCGAAACTATGATTAACCAGCCAAAACCATTGATGGCCATGGTCCACCACGATGTGGCCAGGGCCAATAGGTCGTAATCGGGGGAACCAAAGGCTACTCCTCGAGCTTCAGCCCCAATGGTAGCAGCTGTAAGTTCGGTGGGGGCAGCGCCGATAACCGACAGACGTAACCAGGTAACAGGGCCTCCTACTACGGACATCATACCCACCATAACAATAAAGATAGCAATAGAAGGGCCAATAGCGGTAATAAGTCCGGTGCGAAAAGCCATGTTACATTTTTCCCGGGGATAGTTGATTTTGTCGGCAGTTTGATAAGCTAGCCGTGTGTACAGCAACGCTTGAATGAGCACTACCGAGACAGTTATGGCAGCACCTATCCAGACGCCAGGGCTGTTAGCAATCCTTAGGATTTCTGGTGACAAAACAGTGACCTCCTATCTTTTATAAACTTACCTTCATTGTGCTCGGAAAAGAGCCGAAAAATGCGCTGGACAATCCATTTTATTAAAGATATGATTGCCCGCAAAAGGGAGTTGATATAAACTGTGCCTGTTAGCCAAAGCTTAGGGGGCTTAAAATTAAGATAGTAATTGAACAAACTAACAATAAAAAGCAGGTGGACAAAGTGAAACAGAAATTTACCCTGGCTTGTGCCGACTGTAACGGCCGATTATATGAGTATCCTGATCTAGC
>JAAYWY010000034.1 GCA_012516165.1 Bacillota bacterium | reverse complement strand
GGAGCCTCTTCGGAGGCTCCTTTTCTTTTGCTTGAAGATCACTGCTATTTTTATGTGCTGGATATTATAAAAGAAGGCAACAGGACTTTTGGCCACTGAACAGTCAGTATAATACATAGGCGCATATATACTAGGTAAAAAAGTGAGGAGGGGACTTCGTGGCGAACATAACGAAAAAGCTTATTAGGTATAATTACTCTAGCCGGAACAAGACACCACTGGTGTATATTGTTATCCATGACACTGGCAATTCATGCGCTGGTGCAGATGCCGAGGCTCACTACCGCTATTTTAACGGTGGCAATAGGGGTGCTTCGGCCCACTATTTTGTGGATGATCAGGTGATAATTCAAACGGTGGAGGATTATAATGCTTCTTGGCATTGTGGTGATGGGCAGGGGAAGTACGGTATTACCAATCAAAACTCTATCGGTATAGAAATCTGTATTAACGCTGACGGGGACTATGAAAAAGCGGTAGCCAATGCTTTGGATCTCACCCACTTTTTAATGGAGAAATATTCGATACCAACAAGCAGAGTGGTTAGGCATTTTGATGCTAGCCGCAAGGTGTGCCCGAAAACTATGAGTGCCGATAACTGGGCTCGCTGGTGGGAATTTAAAAAGGTTTTAATTGAAAGGGCAGAGGAAGAACTAAGGAAGGCTTTAACGGTTTTACAACTAAATGGACTCATGGATTCACCCAAGTACTGGTTTCAAAATGCTTGGGAAGGAAAGATAATTAAAGGGGAATATGCTGCTATCTTAATAAAAAGGACGGCAACCTTTATACAAAAATTAGAGAGTATCAAGGGGATAGCGACAAGTTTACTGAAGGATACCTACTTAAAAAGGTAGGGAACGGAAACTGTTTCCTTGTATTTATCATTAATTATATTAATTGCTGCAATTAATATAATTAATTCGGAGCTTGTTTTATGGTTATGATATAATCGGGAGTACTAATTGATGTATTAAAAACCGTGTTCAGGGACAAAGCTTTGTATTATTCTGACTACAAGGAAGGGCTATGAAGCTTAACTTTATTAAGTGGTAATTTGTCTGCCAATGCTTTGCAATAATCTAAGATTTTGCTTTAATGGAGGGACGAAAGTTGGACCCCAAAAAAGAACTACCGAATAAGGTTGATGAGCTATCTCAAGAAGCTCTTACTCTACATGCTTATTACCGCGGCAAGATCCAAATTGCACCGCGTTGTGCCGTCAGAAATATAGATGATTTTTCTATCTGGTATACCCCCGGTGTAGCTGTTCCCTGCCGGGCTATAGAGAAAGATAAGAGCTTAGTTTACGACTACACTTTAAAAGGCAACACCATTGCGGTGGTATCCAATGGTACTAGAGTGTTAGGGCTAGGTAACATTGGTCCAGAAGCAGGATTGCCGGTGATGGAGGGTAAGGCTCTCCTCTTTAAGTACTTAGGTGGCGTCGATGCGGTACCCATTTGCCTGGATACCACCGATCCCGACGAATTTATCCAAACAGTTAAGTGCCTACAGCCTTCCTTTGGCGGTATCAACCTTGAAGATATCGAACAACCAAAGTGCTTTTATATCTTGGACCGCCTGCGCCAAGAAATGTCTATCCCTGTTTGGCATGATGACCAGCAAGGGACAGCGGCGGTTACAGTAGCCGGGATGATCAATGCCGCCAAGGTGGTAGGTAAAAAGTTTAGCGATCTTAACATTGTCCTTATCGGGGCTGGTGCTGCTAATACTTGTGTGGCCAAAATGCTCATTACGGCCGGTGCCCAGCCGGAGAATTTAATCATGGTGGACTCTAAGGGTACGTTGCATAAAGATAGAGCTGATATTGAGGCGAAAAAAGAAGAGTATAAAGAGAAATGGAAGCTGTGCCTCACTACCAATGGCTGCCAGATAAAAGGTGGTGCGGCCGAAGCTTTGCAAGGTGCCGATGCGGTGGTGGCCTTGTCTAAACCGGGACCAGGGACTATACCAGCCGACTGGATCAAGAACATGGCTGCCGATGCCATTGTCTTTGCTTGTGCCAATCCTACGCCGGAGATTTGGCCCTGGGAGGCCAAACAGGCCGGGGCTAAAATTGTCGCCACTGGGCGCTCTGATTTCCCCAACCAAGTCAATAATTCTTTGATATTTCCAGGGCTGTTCCGGGGGGCACTGGATGTACGGGCCCAAGCCATAACCGATGACATGTGCATTGCTGCCGCCAAAGCTCTGGCCGGTTATGCCGAGGCCCAGGGTATTCTAAGCGAGGACAGCATCCTACCTACCATGGATGAGCTGGACGTCTTTGCTGCCGTGGCAGCTGCTGTGGGTACCAAAGCCATTGAACAAAAAGTGGCGAGAATAAATAGGAGTTACGATGAACTGTTTGCCCAGGCCAAAACTATAATCGAACAGGTCCGGACGCTGACAGATCTAATGATGCACCAGCAGTTGATCCCGCAACCACCAGGTGATTAACCTGTCAGGTGTGCCAGTGGGCCGACACGGCGGAGTGCTTCTAGGGCCCAGGGGGTGTTTTAGATAAAAACAATAGGTTTAATCGGTGGTATGAGCTGGGAAAGTACCAGCGAGTACTACCGAATTATTAACACTACTATTGGAAAGCGGCTGGGTGGTTTTCATTCAGCGAAATGTATTTTGTATAGTGTGGATTTTCATGAGATAGAAAGATGCCAGTCTAATGGCGAATGGAGTACAATTGCCCATACGTTGTCCCAGGCAGCTATTTGTTTGGAGAAGGCAGGCGCTGATTTTGTGCTGCTGTGCAGCAATACTATCCACAAAGTTGCTGATGAAATTCAAAGCTGTCTTTCTGTGCCTATTGTACATATAGCTGATGTAACAGCCGACGAAATAATTAAAAGCTCGTTTACTAAAGTGGGACTTTTGGGAACAAGATTTACCATGGAAGAAGATTTTTATATCGATAGATTGATCCATAAAGGGCTTCAGGTAGTTATCCCTGAATTTGCCGATAGAAAAATAGTGGATAGTATAATTTTTGATGAGCTGTGCCTGGGTATTATCAGGCCCGAATCAAAAAGAAAATACCTGGAAGTTATTAATGAGCTGAAAACAAAGGGTGCCCAGGCAGTGATCCTGGGCTGCACGGAAATTGGGTTGTTGGTTAACCAAAACGATACCAGTGTACCGCTGTTTGATACATCTTATATCCATGCTTATCAAGCTGCTATGTTGGCTCTTGCCTAAATTAATGGTATTGACACGAGAAAGGGTCCGATATATACTATCGTTAGCATCAAAGCGTACATGCAGCTCAGCATACAAAGGTAATGGTTACGGTGATATCTCAAGGGCTCATGGAAAGGAGAATTGGATGGTAACAATTAATTTTAGAAGGAAAAGGAGCGGCGTTCCTGTCCTAACAAAATATGAAATCGATACTGTTGCCGAAATCCTCCTGCGGGACTACAATCCGCAAGTCCTTTATGAGCCGGGGGCCTTAGATATTGAGCATTTTTGCGAGAATTATGTTGGTTTGGAAATGGATTATCAGGATTTGTCTCACAACCAATCTATACTAGGGATGATGGTATTTAGCGATTGTCTGGTTCCGGTGTATGATGTCGACCGGAAAGAAGCTAAATATGTTAAGGCCAATGCCGGTACGGTGCTCATTGATAACGGCCTTCTTGGCCCCGAGCAAATACGAAGAGGTAGGTTTACTGTTGGGCAT
>JAAYWY010000033.1 GCA_012516165.1 Bacillota bacterium | reverse complement strand
GTATATGGTCGGTCTATCTCTGGCTATTGCGTTGGCTGTGGGTGGCCCTTTGGGTGTATTACTGGTAGTGACGGCTCCGGGACATATCCTTCCCCGACAAACCCTAAATGCAATCCTGGGTAGTATTGTAAACACCGGGCGCTCGATACCGTTCGTGATTTTGCTGTTTCTTCTTATGCCGATAACAAAAATACTAGTTGGCGTATCGATTGGTACCCGTGGTGCTATTTTCCCGTTAGCGGTAGCCGCTGTACCATTTGTGGCCCGAGTAGTGGAAAACTCCCTCCAAGAGGTGGATCCTGGTGTTATTGAGGCCGCCGAATCCATGGGAGCTTCACCAGTGCAGATTATCACCAAAGTACTGCTGCCTGAATCATGGCCGGCATTACTCTTGGGCTTTACGCTGACTGCTATTAATCTCGTGGGTTATTCAGCCATGGCCGGTGCCATCGGCGGCGGTGGCCTGGGAGATATCGCTATCCGCTATGGTTACCAACGGTTTCGTAATGATGTCCTACTAGAGACGGTAGTTATCCTCATTATTTTAGTGCAGATTACGCAATCGCTGGGCAACCACATGGCTCTAAAAGCATCGAAAGATCAAAGGAGGCTAGACTAAATGAATTATTTTCAACGAAGAATCACCTTTGTGGCCACGGCTGTCATCTTGCTCTTAACTCTTTCCGCCTGTTCAGCCCCGGCCGCACCAGAAGCAAACGACAACCCCCCTCAACAAGCTGAGACTATTACTTTAAGAGTAGGAGCAACAGCTATTCCTCATGCTGAGATTCTTAATTTTATCAAACCGGAATTGGCCAAGGAAGGCATTAACTTAGATGTTCAGGAGTTTAGTGACTGGACACAATTAAACCCCGCCTTAGCTGGTAAAGAATTAGATGCTAACTATTTTCAGCATGTACCGTATCTAGACACTTACAACCAAGGTGCTGGAACTAATTTGGTTCCTATTGCCAAGGTTCACATAGAACCTTTAGGTATCTATTCTAGAACCATTAAAAACATCAGCGATATACCGGAAAAAGCAGTGGTGGCTATTCCCAACGACGCCACCAACGGCGGGCGCGCCCTGTTGTTGCTACAAAAAGCAGGCCTTATTACCCTTAAAGAAGGTGTCGGGCTAGACGCAACCCCACTTGACATAACAGCCAACCCAAAAAAACTAGACATTAAAGAACTGGAAGCAGCCTCTCTTCCGCGCACTCTGGACGAAGTGGACTTTGCCGTTATCAATACTAACTATGCTCTCCCCGCTGGACTCAATCCCAAGGCTGATGCTATCTTTATAGAAGATAAAGACTCCCCCTACGCCAATGTGCTGGTGGTGCGGGCCGAAGATAAAGACAACGAAGCCTTGAACAAACTTGCCCGCGCCTTGAATACTGAAGCAGTCAAAAAGTTCATCGACGAAAAATACGACGGAGCCGTAGTACCGGCGTTCTAACAACCGAATATTGGGGTTACACCAGGGCCGGAGTAATGATGTTTCACAACATTACTCCGGCCCTATCTAGTTGCCGTAAATATTGCACAAAATGACCAGTGGCACTTTAGCGGTACAAAATAGAAGAAAAAACCCAGCCCTAGCTCGGGCGCCTAGCATCCTTGCGTTCGTTTCGGTTAAGGATCATCTTGCGCAGCCTAATGCTCTTAGGAGTAATCTCCACCAATTCATCATCGTTGATATAAGCCAGCGCTTCTTCTAGTGTGAGAATCCGCGGTTCGTCCAGCTTGACCGCTATATCGGCTGTAGCTGACCGCATGTTAGTAACGTGTTTTTTCTTGGCCACATTCACGTCTATATCATCCGAACGCGCATTCTCACCCACAATCATGCCTTCATACACTCGGGTACCTGGGGTAATAAACATTACCCCTCGTTCTTGAATATTGCCAATGGCATAAGAGGTGGCTTCGCCTTCTTCCCACGCTACCAGGCTGCCGCCGGACCGAGTTGGTATTGGCCCTTTGTAGGGACCATAACCAGCATAGTTCTGACTTAAGATACCTGTCCCCTTGGTCTCGGTGGCAAACTGTGAAGCATAGCCAATCAGGCCGCGCATGGGAACAATAAATTCCAGCCGCACCCGGCCTTCACCCCGAGGCATCATACTCTGTAGCTCACCTTTTCGTTTTCCTAGCCCCTCAATAACTGCTCCCGCGTATTCCTCGGCAACATCAATTACCACCTGTTCCAGCGGTTCTTGCAGCCCACTGTTAGTTTCTTTCATGATCACATGTGGTTTAGACACAGCCAGTTCATAGCCTTCCCGTCGCATAGTCTCAATTAGAATAGAAAGATGCAACTCCCCCCGGCCAGCTACAGTAAAAGCATCGGGGCTATCGGTCTCCTTAACCTTAAGTGCCACATCTTTACGGGCTTCTTTCCATAATCTCTCTCGCAGTTGCCGCGAGGTAACATAATTGCCTTCTTTTCCAGCGAATGGACTGTCATTAACTCTAAAGGTCATGGTGAGCGTAGGCTCATCCACCGTAATCGCTGACATGGGTCGCTGATTAACTGGATCCATAATAGTGGCACCAATGGCTACATCTGGCAACCCGGTTACGGCTACAATATCGCCTGCTTTTGCTTCCTCAATTGGTACCCGCTTAAGACTTTGAAAGGTAAATACATCAGCAATCCTGGTTATTTCAGGCTCCGCATCGCCACAGGCCACAGCTACTTCCTGGCCGGAAATGAGCGTGCCGTTGGCAATACGGCCAATGGCAATACGGCCAACATAGTCGCTCCAATCTAAAGTGGTCACCAAAAGTTGCAACGGTGCCGCCGGATCACCACTAGGTGCCGGTACCCATTTTAATACTGTATCCAGTAGCGGAAAGATACTTTGCTCCCCTGCCTTAAGCAGACGCTGCGCCTCGCCTAAATCAGGATGAACTACGCCAGAGCGGGCAGAACCATAGACCACAGGAAACTCTATTTGTTCGTCGTTAGCACCGAGGTTAATAAACAGCTCCAAAACCTCATCCACTACTTCTTTCGGTCGTGCTCCTGGGCGGTCGATTTTATTTACCACTAAGATCGGTTTGAGGTTTTGCACCAATGCTTTTTCTAGCACAAAACGAGTCTGGGGCATAGGCCCTTCAAAGGCATCCACTACCAGCAAGGCACCGTCCACCATGGATAGTACCCGCTCCACCTCGCCCCCAAAATCAGCATGGCCTGGGGTATCTACTATGTTAATTTTGGTGTCTTTATAGAATATGGCTGTATTCTTAGCTAAAATAGTAATTCCCCGTTCGCGTTCCAGTTCTCCCGAATCAAGTATCCTATCCTTTACTTCTTGATTGCTGCGGAAAACACCGGTTTGGCGTAAAATGCTATCGACCAAGGTAGTCTTACCATGATCTACGTGGGCAATAATAGCAATGTTTCTAAGTTCCATAATATCTCCTCCGAGAATTAGTCTAACAATAACCCTGCGATCAGCAGTTTAGATCTGGCCTTTTCCCCATGACTCTAATGCTGCTTCATTTCATATTAGATTAAAATAAATTGTTCTTCACATAGCTAAGCTCGTTCTGGCGGTCGTTCGCACCGCCAGGGAGCGCCGACAGACCGACCACATGCAACTTTAGTAGGTCTTACGCGGTAATAATAGTTGGCAATTCTCTCTGGCTAAGGAAATTCCAACTTCTCATCTACCACCACAGTATGCCGCTGCTCGCGCAGGACCCGGGTCGGTGTTACTTCATAGGACGAAATATCGATAATACCTGAGAGCGGATCTTTAGCTAAAGTTACATAAAGAATAATACCATGGTCGGTATACGGGAAGTATTGGTTAGAAATAAAGTTGCCCAGCGAATAAGCAATGAGGACTCGCTCATCACTATTGGGTTTCATCTGCTCGGCCCATGGTTGCACCACATGGGGGTGACAACCTAGAATCAAATCGGCACCAGCATCGATCAATTCCTGCACAATCTGTTGCTGCTCAATCGATGGCTGGCGTTGATACTCCGGACCAAAATGTATACTAGTGATTATAAATTCGGCCCCCTGCTCTCTGGCAGCCTTAATATCAAGAGCTGCTTTTTCTTTATCCCACATGTTTACCAAATAATCCTTACCTGACGGCACCGGTAAACCATTGGTAGTGGTAGTGTAAGCCAAACAAGCTAAATTGAAACCTTGTACTGGAATTAAAAGTGGTCCTCGGTCCTCAGCGGTACAAAACGTGCCAGTATGCAGCAAACCGATTCGATCCAGGTTGTCTAAACTATTCAGCAAACCTTGTTCGTCTTGGTCCAAGGCATGGTTGTTAGCAGTGGTAACTACGTCTACTCCTGCTTCTTTCAAGGCTAAAGCTAAACTGCTGGGACTATTAAAACGGGGATAGCCATGATAGGGACGACTGTCGTCGATCACCGTTTCCAAATTGGCAATAGTAAGGTCCGCCCGGCTAAGATAAGGTGTAATCACCTGAAAAGACGGGGTAAAATCATATACCTGCCGCTTTGGGTCCCAAGCGCCATTAACTTGAGGCATATGGGCCATTACATCTCCCACAGCCGCTATTGTAATCTTTTGTAGCGGCGGCAATTCAGCTGTCGGACAAGCAGTGTCACCTGAAGCCGCAGCAGGGTTTCTAAAACCACAGCCAATAAGCAGCATAAATGACACCAGCGCTAGAACTACCTTAACGCTGGGTCTTTTTTTAATCAACGTTATATCCCCCCGCATAAAAAGCTCACTACCCATGTGTCGTAAACAGAAGAAGCAAACGTTTTTTATTATATCACATCTTGGCCCTTAGGAAGAATACGCAGAAAGTTGGCCCCCATAATATTTTGGATTTCTTGATTACTATAGCCCCGTTCTTTTAGCGCCTGGGCTAGGGCCGGAAAACAGTGTGGATCTTCTAGTCCTTGAGGACCAACTGGGATACCATCAAAATCAGACCCTATTCCCACATGCTCAGGCCCCACTAATTGCGCCAGGTAGTCAATGTGATTTACCACATCGGTGAGCTCAGCCTGGCCTTGTTCACGCAAGAAGGGCGAATGAAAGTTAACACCAATAACACCACCTGTTTGGGCCAGCTTTTGGGCTTGCTCGTCGCTAAGGTTGCGTGGGTGTGCACAAAGGGCATAAGCCGAGGAATGGGAAGCAATGATCGGTCCTTCGGCCAGGTCCATTAAATCCCAAAACGAACGCTGGCTAAGATGAGATACATCAAGAAGCATCCCCAGCTCTTGAGCTATCTTTACCGTTTCACGCCCTCGAGAGGTCAGGCCGCTACCGGAATCGGTATCCCCCACACCAGACGCCAATAGGTTACGATCGTTCCAGGTTAGCCCTATGGCTCGTACGCCCAACTGATAAAATACCTCCAGCAATCCTGGGTCATCCCCTAGTGCTTCGCCTCCTTCCATGCTGAGAACTACCGCTATTTTACCCTCATCTCGGGCTCTAATTACATCATCGCGGCTGTAAGCTAGCACCAGATCTGGATTTACCTTAAGCTCACGATAAAGTAGTTTGATCTGTTTAAGGGCACTAGACTGAGCGAGCAGCAATCGGTTCGGTTCTCCGCCATAGAGGGCAAAAAACTGAGCTACTACCCCGCCTTCTCTCAGCCGCTTAAGATCAACCTGCCCTTGAAGCCGTTCGCTCAGTGAACCTTTTCCACCTTCTTGTTCTAATTGATACAAAACATCGCAATGGCCATCGATAACAAAATACTTATCCATCTGATCCCTAAGACCCCTTTTTATACATATTTTAATAAACCACTGCTTTCGAGGATAATACTTCCACCTTTACAGCCTCCTTCCCTGCTAAAAAGCAGGAACGTCAGTGACCAGTGACCGCTATTTTTCATAGAATAAAGCAGTTGTAGGCGAGACTAAGTTTGTTTGTGACCACTAAGTGAGGTGACATAAATGGCTGCTGCTAATCAAGACACAATAATACCTCTTTCCCTGCTCCCGAATGACAGTTGGGGAGAAATTGTCGCTGTAGAAATAATGGGTCCTGTTAAACGCCGCCTCCTGGACCTAGGGCTAGTCCCGGGAACAAAAATACAGTTTGCCTTCTCTAGTCCCTTGGGTGATCCTCGTGCCTATCGCGTCCGCGGTACCCTCTTAGCCCTTAGAGCCAACGAAGCACAGTCCATTATGGTGAGGAGGTCAGAACAGTGAATAACTTAAAACATCCCATTGTGGCTCTTTCTGGCAACCCCAACACCGGCAAGAGCACAGTTTTTAATGCCCTAACCGGCCTTAATCAGCACACCGGCAACTGGCCCGGAAAAACAGTCACCCTGGCTGCCGGGACCTTTGCTTGGCAGAACACAACCTTTACCGTAGTAGACCTGCCCGGCACATATTCCTTATTTGCCAACTCTCCTGACGAAGAAGTAGCGCGGGATTTTATTCTGTTCGAACTGCCTGATGTCACCGTAGTAGTGGTGGATGCCACCTGCTTGGAGCGAAATCTAAATCTAGTACTGCAAGTACTGGAAATAACCCCTAAGACGGTGGTTTGCGTTAATCTCATGGATGAAGCCCAGCGCCAAGGCTTAGTCGTAGATACCGATAAGTTGGCTACAGAGTTGGGTGTACCAGCTATACCCTGCGTAGCCCGTTCCGGTAAGGGCCTGGCTGCTTTAAAAAAAGCCATCTTCAATGTTGCCACCGGCCGCATAGCCACTTCTCCTCGCCCCATCCGCTACGACCCGAACATAGAAATAGCGTTAGCTGTCTTAACTAAGGAATTGTCACCACTTGCCCCGCTATTATCACCCCGCTGGCTTGCCTTAAGGCTGCTGGAACAAGATGAATCTATACTACAACACTTTCTACCCGAAGACAAAACAAGTACCTCTAGTCTTGTAATGCAGCATCCTAGTACTACAAAGAAGGTGGCCCCATGGTTCAGCTAAACAGTAGTCAGACAGCCGCTTTACAGCAAGCCCGCCAGCTCGCTGCTAATCTCCCCGCGCCCTCGCACGATCAGGTGGTTTGTAGTATTTTTGACACTGCCCAGACCATTGCCGAACAGTCCGTCAAAAAAATGCCTACTTCTAAGATTAACTGGCAAGAACGGTTGGACCATGTGCTTACTTCCCCCATATTAGGCTTTCCGGTGATGATGGTACTACTAGTAATCGTATTCTGGTTGACTTTAGAAGGGGCTAACTATCCTTCAGAACTATTGTCCACACTTTTTAACCTTGGTGAAGGCGCTCTATCGGCCCTATTTATACGTTTAAAGGCCCCTCTTTGGCTACACGGTCTTATTGTGTTAGGTATTTACCGCACCACTGCTTGGGTAGTGGCAGTAATGTTGCCACCCATGGCCATCTTTTTCCCTTTATTTACCTTACTTGAAGACTTAGGTTATTTACCTCGGGTAGCCTTTAATTTGGATCGCCTTTTTCAATGGGCCGGTGCCCACGGTAAACAAGCATTAACCATGTGTATGGGGTTCGGCTGTAATGCCGCCGGTGTTATCGCCTGTCGAATTATTGAGTCGCCACGGGAACGGCTGGTGGCCATCTTGACCAACACATTTGTACCTTGTAACGGCCGCTTTCCTACCCTTATCACCTTAAGTGCTATCTTTCTCGGTGGTACCTTGTATAGTTCAAACTCAGGTCTGTCAGCGTCGTTGGCTGTTTTAGTTCTAGTTATTATCGGCATCGGCACAACTTTTGCTATATCTTGGCTCCTAAACCGCACACTTTTAAAAGGTGTCCCTTCGGCTTTCATCTTAGAATTGCCCCCGTACCGGCCGCCACAGGTAATAAGAGTCTTGATTCGTTCGGTATTTGACCGTACAATCCATGTGTTGATACGAGCTGTAGTTTGGGCAGTTCCAGCTGGGGCCCTAACCTGGATCTTAGCTAATATTCACCTGGGGTCCGGGGCTACTGTTTTAAGTACAGCTGCCAATAGCCTCAATGGTTTTGCCCAATGGTTAGGCTTAGACGGTTATATTCTACTAGCCTTTTTCCTTGGTCTACCAGCCAACGAAATTGTACTTCCCATTGTGGTCATGGGATATTTGGCTGGAAACGCCCTGCTATGGCCAGATACCTTAAGCGAATTGCAACAGCTGCTGGTGGCCCACGGCTGGACAGCCAAAACAGCCCTCTTGGTCATGCTATTTTCTTTGCTTCATTTCCCTTGTAGCACTACTTTATGGACCATCAAAAAAGAAACCGGGAGCACATTGTGGACGGCTGTAGCATTCTTACTACCTTTAATGATAGCTTGTACTGTGCTATTCATTCTAAATATATTATTACCATCACTATAAACGAGCTTGACCATATACAAAGCCTATATGATTATCTGTTTTTTAAATAAGTAACACCAAATCGTGCTCAGTAAAAAATCCTACAGACAGACTTCTACACAGGGCTTAACTAACATCCCTCCGGTTCTGCTAGCGGCAACGGCAGCGTATGATAAGGCAAAAGGCCCCATACCCAGCAGCAGGAAGAAGGAATGTTATGAGTAACAAAACCGATTTTTATACCTTTCGCGGCTACCATCTCAAAAATACGCGGCATTGGGAAAGTCTAACCCCTAGCATGGAAGATTATCTAGAAATGATCTACCGCCTGTCCAAGGATAGCGGATATACTCGTGTTCTGGAGCTAGCCACAGCCCTGAATGTTCAACCACCATCAGCATCCAATATGATTCAACGGTTGGCCGAAAGAAACTGGCTTGTCTACGAAAAATACAGCATTATCCGTCTTACCAACAAAGGTCGGGAACGAGGTGCTTATCTGCTCCACCGCCACCTGATATTGGAACAATTCTTACGTTTCCTTGGATTAGAAGATGTGCTGGAAGACGCCGAGAAAATCGAGCATAACATTAGCCCGGCCGCAGTGACTGGATTAGAACGACTCCTAGCCTTCTTTAACTCCCATCCCCAAGTCCTTTCCCAGTGGCAAGCTTTCCGCTAGCATCAAGGAATGTGTCAGCAACTTTCTCCCTTTGGCACAGTGGCTGCTAATTAGCAGCCCTTTTTGCATTGACTTACCAACAAACTTGGGACTACAATTAAGTTATCAGTAAGTTTGTGTAAAGAGGCGGAAGCAATGTTTAATGTAATCATTTTGGGTTTATCCAGCTTGTTTACCGATATCAGCAGTGAGATGGTATATCCGCTCATTCCCTTGTATCTTACCAGCCGATTGGGCGCTACACCAGTAATTGTAGGATTAATAGAAGGTATTGCCGAAAGTCTGGCCAGTCTGCTCAAAGTCTTCTCCGGTTATTGGTCGGACCGCTTAGGCAAAAGAAAACCCCTCACCATTGGTGGTTATGCGTTTTCCGGCCTGGGTAAGATAGCTCTTGTCTTTGCCAATTCTTGGCCAGGTGTACTCTTAGGACGAATTGCCGATCGCTTTGGCAAAGGAATACGCACAGCTCCCCGCGATGCCTTGCTGGCCGAATCAGTAGATGAAACTACTTTAGGCCGCTCATTTGGGTTGCACCGAGCTATGGATACTTTGTGAGCTTCTATTGGTCTGATACTTAGCTACTATTTCCTAACTTTTTATCAGGGTGATTATCGAGCCGTATTTTTATACGCCTTTATCCCGGCTGCTTTAGGTGTAGCTACGCTGTTTTTGGTACGCGAAACTAAGCCACCCCTGATGACAACAAAAGAAAAACCCCTAGCACTAAACTGGGGTATTCTAGACAAACAATTAAAGGCCTTTTTGATCCTGGATTTTGTTTTTACCGTGGGCAACTCTTCTAATCAGCTGCTGCTTCTACGAGCTAAATCGCTAGGGTTTACCGATGCCACTGTTATTCTTCTTTACTTAGTCTACAATCTCACCTACAGCCTACTCTCCTATCCGGCCGGTCGCCTGTCCGATAAAATTGGTCGCCGTCGTCTCATCATCTTAGGCGATCTCAGTTACGCCTTGGCCTACTTTGGTTTTGCTGTGGTTACTAAGCCTAATAGTTTGTGGCTATTATTTGGTTTCTACGGACTCTGGTCAGCTTTTACCGAAGGGGTAGAAAAAGCTCTCATCGCCGAAATTGCCCCGCCGGAGCAAAGAGCCAGCCTTATTGGGCTTCATGCCACCTTAATCGGCATCGCTCTCCTCCCGGCATCGCTCATCGGGGGCTTGCTATGGAATGCTTTCGGACCAGCTGCTCCTTTTTACTTCGGCGGCTCTTTGGCTGCCCTGGCTACTATAGGGCTATTTTTTACTCTTCGTACCATAAGCCCTGCTCCCAAGGTTTGAGAAACCTGCACTTTTTTCTGACAGCTGAGCCTGTATTCCATGCCTTTTCCAGTTAACTACCGGCTCATCTTTGCTGCAGATATCAAAGGCCAGTGACCTGAAGAAGGCCACTGGCTAAAATTACACTTGGTTCTTTACCTAAAATTATTAATCATTTTAGCCCCTGCTAAAAACCAACACTATAGTAATAGCTGAATGATAGTATTAGTGATTACCAACGACACGGCTGGCGGATCAATATGGTTTTTGCCATAGTTAAAGAAGCAACGAGCTGCTACTTCACCCAAAATAGCACCCAGCAACCCAAATAGGCCGCCCATCCACACACTTCCCGTGGCCAACGCAGCGGTAGCTGCAGGAAGTGTGATGTGGTGTGTTACCGGGAAACCAGGGGCAAACCGCAAAAACACCAACGAAGCAGCACTAATACCAAACGCCAGCACTGGCTGACCAGTAACAATACCTACTAGACCTGCTGCTAATCCGAATCCTACACCAATCAAGGCTACCTGGCCCCAATCACTCTGCCACGGCAGCCAGCAATGGCCTTCGGTAACAGCAAATAAGCCACCTTTGGCTTTCGCCTCTTCGGTTAACGTACCAAAGGGGCCTTCCTGATAAAATACAGCTCGAGCAATAATGGCCGAAATAGCCACAGTTAATCCACCTGTATCCGTCTTTAGGCCCAAGGTATTCCAAAGAGTAACTAGTAGATAACCAATAACGCCAAAGATACCACCTACAAACAAGACACTGGGATTATTCAACTGAGCCAACGGAGTACCAATATCTTTGCCTGCCACCTCAAAACCACGACTAGAAGCATAGGTAACCGCAGCCACGCCGCCAGCAAAAGCCACATAGGGACCTAGAACCGGACCAAAAGCAACACCGTTTATAATATTAGCTGCCTCGGGTCCACCAAAGAAACTAGCTGCTACACCCACCATCACTACAAATCCGGTCAAAATAAAGGCTGGTAATCCCCCCAAGCAGGCACCCAAAACACCGCCACCAAAGGACGCTGCTAAATACCCAATGTCAATTGCCATCCCCGTACGCCTCCCTCTATAATCTTAATTTATGCGTAGTGCAATATTGGTGTACGCTGGGAATCGTTTGCTTTGATATCGCCTCCCTTGACACAACGGTTCAAATCCCAGAGAGTACGGTCAGTAGTAGCACAGCCAACTGCCCCTGCCACCAAAGCATCTTGGACCTCTATGCGGCTACGAATTAGGCCACCGGCAATAAGAGGCAAAGGACACCGTTCACTTATATCACGAATAACCCGAGGCATAATCCCCGGAAGCACTTCCACCGCCGTGGGTGAACAGTTAATTACTGAATTGAGACCATTTTTTAATGCTAATGAATCAAGCAAAAATAGACTCTGGATGGTAAAAAGTTGTTCCTTATGCGCTGCTTTAATGATCTGGCTCCGGGTACTGCGAATACCATGTGGCTCTGTACGGCGGGCCACAAAACGTACTGCCGCATGATCAGCACCGAGACCATCGATCATATCGAAATTAAGGAATACCAACTTTTCCGCTGCCTTAAGCCGACGAATTGTCGGACCAATACTCACTAGATCGCCGTAGGCCAGGAGAACACAGCATACCGACGATTTTAACACTAATTCCAGACTTACATCATCACGGATAACCGCCATGATCGGCCGAGTCTTTAACTGACGCTCCAGTTCTGTCAAAGTGTTCTCCCTCCCCTACCTTCCTCGGCTTAGGCTGTTTTTTCGCCACCTTCTTTAGCTGCTAGAGGACGACTAGCTACAACTGACACCCCGGTATCGGCAATGTTCGGAACTATTACTTGGTGGAACTTAACCGGGGCAGTAACAGTTATGCAAGCTATCTCCTGCAAGGCTACCCCAATTTTATCCTTCGGTATGGGCTCAGCTGTTCGCACAGGAACCACTGGCAATACACCGCCCTGAACACGGACTGTACTCGTAATCACCCTCATTGGTCGGAAAATTTCATCTTGAGCATATAATTCTCCTCGTTTACAGGAATTACCTTTTATGCTTATGATCTTATCCTGCTGGACTTTCGTCTTTATTTGACATCCCATTGGACAAGCAATGCAGGTTAGTTCATAAATAGTACTCATGCCTTGTCACCTTCCCTTACCAGGCGAACCATAAGTTCTTCCCCAGCAGTAGCCGTAATACGTTTTGGTGGTACATTAATGCTCACCATTTCGGCCGGGCGCACTACCCGTTGGTGTACGCTAAACAACGATTTAGTCCCTGAGACCAGCTCTACTCTTACATTCTCCTCTGGTTGCAAAACTCTAAGATAAAGTGTGGTGGTTCTGGTAGCTAGATTTTCCACATGTATCTTATGTGGTACCACATAACGAACCCCTGAGCCAGCTTTAGTGGTCACTAGATCCCTTGTCGGTTGTTGTCCTAGTACCAGCCGCGCTGCCCCCTCACCAGCCAGCCAGCTTTCGCGGGTTACATTATCTACCAGGTCATGCACATGGACCACGTTACCACAAGCAAACACGCCTGCCAAGGTAGTCTCCATCTCATCAGTAACCACTGGACCCCCTATTACCGGATCAATATGAATACCAGCATCGCGACTAAGCTCATTCTCCGGAATAAGACCTACCGATAGGAGCAAGGTGTCACAAGGTATTACCTGTTCTGAACCAGATAAAGGAGTAAAGTGCTCATCTACCTGGGAAACCGTAACTGCCTCAATCCGCTCATTGCCATGGACTTTAGTCACCGTATGGCTAAGATGAAGAGGTATGTTGTTGTCCTTAAGGCACTGCACTATATTGCGGTTCAGGCCGTTGGAATAAGGCATGATTTCAAATACGCCTTCTACTTTGGCCCCTTCCCAAGTAAATCGCCGTGCCATGATAAGACCGATGTCCCCTGAACCTAGGATCACCACGTGACGCCCAGGCATATAACCTTCCATATTGACAAAACGTTGAGCAGTGCCAGCGGTAAAGATACCGCTCGGTCGGCTACCGGGAATAGTCACTGCTCCCCGGTTCCGTTCCCGGCATCCCATGGCCAGCACAATAGCCTGAGCCTCGATCTTAAGCATCCCTACTTTCCGATTTATGGCATAAATTTGGCGGTCAGGCTGTATCGTAAGCACCATAGTATTCATCAAAAATTCTACGCCAGAAGCATAGCTCTCCTCAATAAATTTATATGCGTACTCAGGCCCCGTAAGCTCTTCCTTGAATAAATGGAGGCCAAAACCGTTGTGAATACACTGTTGCAAAATACCGCCCGGTTCCCGATCTCGGTCCACCAGCAGCACTCTTTTTACACCCATGGCCTTGGCACGGGAAGCAGCCGCCAAGCCGGCCGGTCCAGCTCCAATTACTACCACATCGTACTTTATACTACGCATCTTTCCCTGCCCCCTTTACGGCAGCTGAGCACTTCGTCTGCCCCAAGAGCAACCGGGAAGCGCCGCCCTTTTTGGTAATCTCATCCCAGCTGAGCCCAAGCTCCCGAGCCATTATCTCCACTACCCGCGGTGTACAAAAACCCGCTTGGCAGCGCCCCATACCAGCACGGGTACGCCGCTTAACCCCATCAATGGTGGTGCAAGGAATCGGTCGGTTAAGCGCTTGGACTATTTCTGCTTCGGTTACCGTCTCGCAACGGCAAACAATTTGGCCATAACGAGGATCCTCCTGAATAAGTCGGGCCTGCTCTTCATGGCTCTTATCTCGGAAGGTGACAATCCCTTTGCGGAAGGGATTGAACTTCTTCTTCCCCTTTAACTCCAAACCAGCCATCTGAAGATAATCACGAACCACTTCCGCCACTGCCGGTGCAGATGTTAACCCTGGCGATTGAATACCAGCAGCATTAATAAAATTAGGCACACCTGGAGCTGGACCAAGGACAAAATCATTACTGGGTCTAGCTACTGCTCTTAGTCCAGCAAAATTAGTAATAGCATCTTTTACAGGAAGATCGGGCATCATGGTGAGCGCTTCGCTGAGCACTTCTTGCAAGCCTTCGGCTGTAGTGTCTAAGTCCTCCTTGTCTTCCTGATCTTGGGCATTAGGACCAATTAACAAGTTTTTGTCCACCGACGGTGTAACCAAAATACCCTTAGATATGGCGGTCGGTACCGGAAACAGCGGGCAATTGGCCATATAACCAAAGCGCTTATCAAATACATAGTATTCTCCTTTGCGCGGAACAATGCGAAAGTCATCTTGGCCCACCATCCGGGCAATTTCATCAGAATACCTTCCGCCAGCATTCACCACATAACGGGTTTCAATAATTACATCTGGTGTTTGTACCGCTGTAACAAGTCCGTCTGTTACATCTATTCCTACCACCGGTGCTCCCAGCAACACTTCCACTCCATTTTCAGCTGCATTCTCGGCTTGGGCAATAGCCAGCCCCCAAGGATTGACCAATCCGGCGGTAGGAGCCCACAGGGCCGCCACTGCTTTGGGGTTTACATATGGTTCCTTAGCCAACAATTCGTCCCGACCAATAACCTTGAGATCGGGCACCCCATTAACATAGCCCCGGTTTAATAGCTCATACAAGTGGGGCACTTGATCCTCGGCCAAAGCCACTACCAACGATCCTGTAGGCTTAAACTCTACTTCTAATTCTCGACACACCTGAGGGTAAACTGCAGCCCCCCGGACATTGAGTTTAGCTTTCCAAGTCCCGGGCGTCGCGTCGTAGCCCGCGTGCACAATGGCTGTGTTGGCCTTGGTGCAACCACAAGCCACATCAGGATGCTTTTCCACCAAAAATACTTTCAGCTGATAGCGGGCCAGCTCACGGGCCACCGCTGTACCGGTAACACCAGCACCGATGACCACCACGTCCGCCTTCAGTCTTTCCATTGTAGAACCTCCTTTGTCCGGCTGGCAGAGTATACAAAGCCACACCCACACAAACAATGACGAGACCTGGGCTGTGACCATAAAATAGGGTGTGGCTTTTTTCTCCTGCCACCTGCTACAAATTTTGCTGCAACTGGTTAATATTTACTATTGTTACCAAGCTACCCTTAGGCTTCTTCCCATTTCAAAGCACGCTCTACCGCTCGTTTCCAGCCGCGGTACAGCTTCTCTTGCTTCTCTTGGGGCATCGTAGGCACAAATTCACGGTCTATCTGCCATTTGGCAGCAATTTCATCTTGATTCTGCCAATAATCCACTGCTAACCCGGCTAAATAAGCAGCACCCAAGGCTGTAGTCTCAGTAATCCTAGGCCGTTGTACCGGCACACCTAAAATATCAGACTGGAACTGCATGAGGAAATCATTCACTACTGCTCCGCCATCTACTTTTAGAGCCGTTAGATTGATGCCAGAGTCTTGAATCATGGCCTCCAAAACATCCCGCGTTTGGTAGCAGATTGACTCTAATGTGGCCCGTACCAGATGCTCCCGCCCGGTACCACGAGTAATACCGACAATAATCCCGCGGGCATACATATCCCAATAAGGAGCACCCAAGCCAACAAAAGCCGGTACTAAATACACACCGCCGGTATCTTCTACTTTGGTCGCGTAAGCCTCAGACTCAGCCGAGTTTTCGATAATCTTGATGCCATCGCGCAGCCACTGAACAGCAGCACCAGTGACAAAAATACTACCTTCTAAAGCGTACTCCACTTTATCGTTGATACCCCAAGCAATGGTAGTCAAGAGCCCATGCCGGGACGGTACCGCCATCTCACCGGTGTTCATGAGCATAAAACAGCCAGTGCCATAAGTGTTTTTAGCCATACCTGGTTTATAACACGCTTGGCCAAACAAAGCTGCTTGTTGGTCCCCAGCATCACCAGCGATAGGTACTTCGGCTCCAAACACCGCCGCATCCGTATAGCCATAAACATGGCTGGACGGACACGGTTCAGGTAACATAACCCGCGGAACGTTAAGCTCAACTAAGATTTCTTCATCCCAGTCCAGCTTCCGGATATTAAACATCATGGTCCGAGAAGCATTGGAATAGTCGGTAGCATGGATCTTACCACCGCTCAGCTTCCACATGAGCCAAGTATCCACATTGCCAAATAGGAGTTCACCTCTTTCAGCACGAGCGCGTACACCGGGAACATTATCTAAGATCCACTTCACCTTGGTACCCGAAAAATAAGCGTCAATCACAAGACCTGTCTTATCACGTATCTTATCGGTCCAGCCCTTGGCCTTCAAAGCATCGCAAATAGGGGCTGTGCGCCGACACTGCCAAACAATAGCATTGTACACTGGTTCACCGGTCTTCTTATCCCACACAATAGTAGTTTCGCGCTGGTTAGTAATACCTATAGCCGCAATATCAGAAGGTCCGATTCCTGCTTTAACCATGGCCGCTTGGGCTACTTCGAGCTGGGAGTTCCAAATATCAAGAGGATCATGTTCTACCCATCCAGGTTGGGGATAAATCTGCGGGAACTCTTTGTTTACCATGGCTACGTTATTGCCGTCATGATCAAAAACAATGGCTCGCGAACTAGTGGTTCCCTGATCCAACGCCAAGATATATTTAGCCATCCTTGTACCTCCTTAAATTAATTATAATACTAGATTCTATCAAGCATTTTTATTATGAATTTTCCTAATACACCTCCTTCCTACCACTTGGCCGGAGATAACAAAAGCCCTACCCAAGGCTCATTTATAAAAAATGAACCTAGGATAGGACTTTCTCCATTTCTCCGTCCACAGTATTTACTTTTTCTGGCTAAATCTGATTTATTTGCTACATCAGCTAAAGCATACAGATGTGTGTGCGCCGTTAACTAGTTACTAACAAGGTATTCGGCAAAACCGTAAAAATTCCTCCTTGGTATGGAACAAATTCCAAAAAGTTTTTTTACTAACCGATACCGCCTTTACCCCAGAATTAAACACCGCCCGCATCTCTTCTGGATACTGCAACAAACCACCAGCAATAATAGGTCGATCCAGTTCCTGAACTAATTCGCCGAACACTCGCGGCAATATACCAGGAAGACATTCCACCGCATCTGGCTGCGTACTCTGCACACTAGCCACCCCGGTTTTGACCGACAGTGAGTCCAAAATAAAAATACGCTGAATAGTATATAAGCCCGCTGCTTTGGCTGCCTGAATAAGATAGCTACGGGTTGTGATAACCCCATCGGGCCGAACTTTCTGGGCCAAAAAATGCACTGCTGCCTTGTCTTTACCTAAGCCCTCCAACAAATCAAGATGAAGATAGATACCTTTATGGGATTGCCGCGCTAGTCGTACCGCTTCACCTACAGTATTAATATCGCCAGTAAGAAGAAACACTGCCCGTACTGTAGACGACAAAGCAGACCGTAAATCACCCATATTGCGTACGGCCGCAATGATAGGGTTGACCTCGATATAGTCCAGCAAATCCATTATTCCTCTATTCCTCTCTCTAAAGCACCGAGGTTAGAACCGATCCCCTAACCGCAACTCGGTCCCAGACAACAGACGCTTAATATTGCCTCGATGCCTAAGAATAATTAAACTAGCTCCAGCCACTGCAAACCAAAATATTGGCCACCCCAATCGCAAAATAGCAGCCATAAAAGGAGCTGCACCAGCAGCCAAGATAGAACCTAACGATGAGTATCTGGTCAGAGCTACTGCTACCACCCAAATTGGTACCAAAGATAGAGCTAACACAGGCGACAAAGCCAAGCACGCACCAAAGGACGTTGCTACACCCTTACCACCCCTAAATCCCAAAAACAATGACCAATTATGGCCACACACAGCTGCCAGGCCTGCCAAGATGGCCGCTGTGAGTGTCCCTCCTAACCATTTGCCTAAATATACTGCTAAAAAACCCTTCAAAGCATCACCAACTAAAACTGCAAGTGCCATCGGTACCCCAAGGACGCGAGCCGCATTGGCCGTACCTATATTGCCACTTCCCAAACGCTGGATGTCTTTACCCTTTAGCTTTCCAGCAATTACCCCACAAGGAATCGAGCCCAAAAGGTAGGCCAGGACTATAGTACCTAGCAAGAGCCCCTACCCCCAATCTCCTTCTTTCTTTTCACTTTCAATATTCTGCTCAACTAAATGTTTTTCCTTCATAGGTTCAGCATATTTTCCCCTTACTCGTCAATATCAAGTCACTTTTAAACTCCCGGCACAGGTCGGGTCATAAATTAAGCACTCCCGATAATATCATGCCCTCCACTAAAGCAAAACCAAAAAGTAGTCCCACTAACCGGAAGGTATCAGCCCAACTTCGGTTATGTCGAAAGAGGACCAATAGTCCCAGCCCGGCAGCTGATGCCAGTCCAGCTACGGTAGCACCAAAGCTCAGAGCTCCTTCTAGGTATAGCTGGGTTATGACCACGGAAACGACGCAGTTGGGGATGAGACCGATAACTGCTGCCAGCGGTATTTGCCAAGGACTGCCAGCTAAAAGTAATTTGGCCATCTGATCAAACCCAAGTTTTTCAGTACCATAGGTAAGTGCTGCGGTGGCCAAAAAGGCAAACAGATAGATTTGCACTGTTTGGTGGGTAGCATGGCGGATTATGGCCATGGGCGGCTCAGGATGGGCATGCTCACCTGGTATATGTCCCACCAGCGCCTGACTAGCTGGCGCATAGTCCAGCGGTTTCCACTTAGGCAGCAGTACCAAGTCGGTAATATAACCACCTATTATACCCAGGATCAGTTTCACCACAAGAAGCGGAGCAATAAAACCTAGTTTATCCGGTTGGGCCAACATAACCGGTACAGCTTCGTCCGATGTGGATAAGAATACAGCCAGCAAGGTACCAGGGGTAACATAACCTTGTAAGTACAATAAACTTGCCACCACAGAAAAGCCACACTGAGGAATAATCCCCAGAGCAGCCCCAAAAAGCGGTCCCAGCGCACCAGCGCGGCGAAGTAATGTTCCTAGCTGTTCGCCCCGATAATGCTGGAAGAATTCCAGCCCCATAAAAAGTAGAAAAAGTAAGGGCAGCATCCCTTTGGTGTCTGCCCAACTATCTATAAATGCAGCTTTGATTTCGGCCATTTATGATTACCTCCAGCAATCACTATTAGCAGCAGTATTACTAGCTATTTTACCCAATGCCACCATTTATATCCTATCCTCGTACCAATTCCCGCACCAGTTGAGCCTCTTGTTGATACCTTTTGTAATCACCATTCACCGGCGTTTCAAGGTACATGGGCAACTGCCTCAAATAGGGATGATTTACAATTGCCTTAATCCCATCCAAGCCAATTTCTCCTTGGCCAATGAGCTCATGCCGATCACGGCGACTGCCCAACGGCACTTTGGAATCGTTAAGATGCATCACTTTTACTCGTTCCCAACCGAAGGTGGCGTCAATGGTTTCTATCAGCTCATCTATCCCAGCATGGTTACGCACGTCCCAGCCAGCAGCAAACAAGTGGGCCGAGTCTAAACAAACTCCAACCTCGGCTTTGTCCCCTACTAAACTCATAATAGCCGCTAGTTCCTCTAAGCGGCCGCCGATTTCTCGTCCTTGCCCCGCCATAACTTCCAGGCAAAATACAGAGTCAGTCGGTGCCCCCTCCAGTGCCATCCGGATGGTATTTGCCACTTGCATAAGCCCAGCTTCAACCCCGGCTTGACCAAAATGCCCTGGATGGGCTACCAAAAATGGTGTTCCCAAAGCCGACGCTCGCTCTATATCTTGGCGCACTACCATAACAGCAAAGTCCTGCAGCCGCGGATCATCACTGCCCATGTTTACCGTGTACGGCAGGTGAGCCAAATTGGCTTTTAACCCCAAGGTCTCAACCACATGCCGAAACTCCTGTACCTCGGATTCGGGTAAAGCCCGTACTGCTCCTCCGCGAGGATTGCGCGTAAAATACTGAAATCCATCTAGCTGAAGGCTTACCGCCTGCCGGGCCGCTGCTGGATAACCCTTGCCAATGGATAAATGAGCTCCAATAATCATAGCTGTCACCCTTTCAATGGCCCCATTATACCACTCACACTCTTTAGTGCAAAGAAAAAAGGTGGCGTGGGCGCTCTACCTTAAGCTATTGATTAATCTAAAACCCGCTCTAGCACCTTACCAGCCACTACCTTCATGGCGTCTATTACTTTCAAACCCTGATATGTGTCGGCGGTTAAAATTAACGATAACTCGGTACAACCAGCGATGACCGCTTCCGCTCCTTGCCTCTTAGACCAATTAATAGCCGGGGCAAAAGTCTGCTTGGCCACCTCCAGCTCGCACCCGCTCTTAATATCATAGATGGTTTTCATCACCGCTTTTTGGGCCAGCTCATCGGGTACCAGACAGGATAGATCACGACTAGTCAAAGCCTGTTGATAAATCCCTGTTTGTACCGTACCATCGGTGGCCAAGAGAGCAATTTTCTTGATCCCCTGTTCTTTTATATAAGCTGCCGTTTCTTCAATCATATTAAGTATAGGAATGCTGATTTGTGGTTGAACTTGTGGTAAAAAATAATGGGCTGTATTGCAGGGAAAGACTAAAAATGTAGCTCCGGCCTGTTCCAGCAGCTGGGCCGACTTCACTAGCTCCGGCACCGGCGATGGACCTTGGCCTAAGATAGCCGCCGTACGATCAGGAATAGCTGGGTTCATATCTACTAACATTCTGATATGATCTTGATCGCACTTAGCTGGGGTTAAACTTACTACCAAATGCATGAATTGAATGGTGGCTGCTGGACCCATACCACCTACAATACCGAGTATTTCTTTTCTTTCTTTCATTAGTGTCAGCTCCTTGTACGGATTTCTCTTTTGTAAATAGTAAAACCTATTTTTTCTATTCGCTGCTCAGTATCAAAACCCTTTCGCTAGTAAAGAAACTAGCCCATCCACGGTCTATAGTGGCTCCGTTAAAAAAACGAACTAAATATTATCTGTTAAGCCTACAAACATTTTGAGAATAAAAGAGGCTGCCGTACGGCAGCCTCTTTTATTCTCTTAGTAGTCCATGCCTCCTGGCGGCATGGGCGGCATTGGCTTCTCTTCTTCAGGAATATCCGCCACCAAACACTCAGTGGTGAGAAGTAAGGAAGCAATACTAGCTGCGTTTTCTAACGCAGAACGAGTAACTTTGACCGGGTCAACAATACCAGCTTTCACCATATCTACATACTGCTCAGTTACAGCGTCGAAACCTACGCCAGGAGCAGATTCTTTCACTTTATTTACCACAATGGACCCTTCAAGACCAGCATTCGTTACAATCTGACGCAGAGGCTCTTCTACCGCCCGGCGGACAATATTTAAGCCAACTACCTCATCGCCTTCTACGTCAACATTATCCAGCACGCCAACAGCGTCTAGCAAAGCCGTTCCGCCGCCAGCCACGATGCCTTCTTCCACAGCAGCTCGAGTAGCATTAAGGGCATCTTCTACGCGCATCTTTTTCTCTTTGAGTTCGGTTTCCGTAGCAGCGCCAACTTTGATCACCGCTACACCACCGGCTAACTTAGCCAACCGTTCTTGTAGTTTCTCACGGTCATAATCAGAATCAGTCTCTTCGATCTGTTTCTTGATCTGAGCTACGCGGGCTTTGATCTCCTCTTTGTCACCCAAGCCTTCCACAATGGTGGTTTTCTCTTTGCCAATCTTAACCTTCTTTGCCTGACCCAGGTCGTCCAGTTCGATGTTCTCTAGTTTAATGCCCAAGTCCTCGGAAATGAACTTGCCGCCGGTAAGAATGGCGATATCTTCCATCATGGCCTTGCGGCGATCACCAAAGCCTGGGGCTTTAACCGCCACACACTGCAGGGTACCGCGCAGTCTGTTCACCACTAAAGTTGCCAGGGCCTCGCCCTCTACATCCTCGGCAATAATCAGAAGCGGTTTGCCAGTACGGACCACTTTCTCCAGCAGCGGTAGCAAATCATTAATGGAACTGATCTTCTTCTCATACAGAAGAATATAGGGTTCTTCCAGATCGGCTTCCATGGTTTCTGCATTGGTCACAAAGTAAGGCGAGATGTAGCCGCGGTCAAACTCCATGCCTTCCACAATCTCTACGGTGGTCATTAGACTCTTGGACTCTTCTACCGTGATAACACCATCTTTGCCAACCTTGTCCATGGCATCGGCCACCAATTTACCGATTTCATGATTATTGGCAGAGATAGAGGCTACATGGGTTATGCTTTCTTTTGATTCAACAGGAATAGCCTTTTTCTTGATTTCTTCAGTAAGAGCCTCAACTGCTTTATCAATACCTCGCTTGATAAAGATGGGGTTGGCACCAGCAGTCACGTTTTTAATACCCTCGCGCATAATAGCCTGGGCTAATACAGTAGCAGTGGTGGTACCATCACCGGCTACATCGTTCGTTTTGGAAGCAACTTCACGGCAAAGTTGAGCACCCATGTTCTCAAATGGGTCTTTTAATTCAATTTCTTTGGCTACAGTAACACCGTCTTTAGTAACAGTTGGGGAACCAAACTTCTTACTAAGTACCACACTACGTCCTTTTGGTCCGAGGGTTACTTTAACCGCATCGGCCACGGCACTTACGCCGCGTTCCAAAGCATGACGTGCTTCTTCTTTGTAAACAAGCTGTTTAGCGGCCATCTAAATCCCTCCTCCTATTATTTTTCAACCTTGGCTAGGATATCACTTTCTCTTAGAATCAAGTATTCCTCATCGTCTAATTTGACCTCGGTGCCGCCGTATTTGGCATAGATCACCCGGTCACCAACCTTAACTTCGGGTGCTAGCCGCTCGCCATTGTCCAAAATCCGGCCTGGCCCAACAGCAATCACTTCACCCTCTTGGGGCTTCTCCTTGGCCGTATCCGGTAGGACAATACCTCCCTTGGTCCGCTCTTCGGCAGTGATGGTCTTTACTACAACCCTGTCACCGAGTGGTTTTAGCATAGACTAGAACCTCCTTTCGTATTCTTTAGCACTCATCTCGATGAAGTGCTAACAACCAAGATTTATAATACACAATTTCCTTCCATTAGTCAAGAGTTCCAGAACTGGAATGTCAATAACCAATAAACTCACGCAAGATAGAGTTACGAGGAATTTCTTCTTGCGTATCCAAGGGCAGAAAATAGGCCAAAAACTTGGTTAGCATCTTAGCCCGCGGATAGGCCGGGCTGCCAGGCACTATAGTTCCCAGCACTGTTTCGGCTTGCTGTTTAAGAGCCGAGAGTTCATACACCAACGCTGAATTAAACATGACATCTGCCTCTTCTTGAAAAGGAAAAATATTGCGTTCTTCGCCGCGGCGCACCGAGGGCCAGCGCAAGATGGTTTCCTCGGGTTTAGCTGAGCGAAACTTATTATCGCGCACAATTCTTCGCAAAAGCCGAGTATCTGTAGTAGGAATGCGATTATGGCGATCCATATTTAGCTGTGTTAAAGCACTAATATAGATACGAAACTGCTTTTCTTTGGGAATGGCAGGTGTGAGCCTTGGATTTAGACCGTGAATACCCTCAATCAAAATGGGTTGATCGGGCTCAACTTTAAGGTGGCGCCCTACCCAAGTGCGAACACCTTTTTTAAAATCAAAGACTGGGACTTCTACCTCCACCCCTTGAATCAACTTTACCAACTGTTGATTAAACAGTTTTAAATCTAAAGCCTCTAAAGCTTCAAAATCATATTCTCCTGTTTCATCTCGCGGTGTGTTTTCGCGATCAAGAAAATAGTCATCCAGAGAAATGGTAACTGGTTTTAGTCCATTGACCCTCAGTTGAATATATAGACGCTGACAAAATGTTGTTTTACCTGAAGACGAAGGTCCAGCAATAAAAACCAGGCGCATCTGTTCGTGATTAGCGGTAATCTCGTCGGCAATTTCGGCCACCTTTTTTTCATGCAAAGCTTCCGCTATACGAATTAGCTCTACACCCTGGCCTTTGGCAATAATATTGTTTAATGACGCTACGTCCCCAACCCCTAAAATTTCTCCCCAGCGTTCAGCCTCGCGGAAGATAGTAGCTAATTTTGGTTGATCCACATACTGCGGGATTTCATTGGGCCGGTCCTGGCTGGGAAACAGCATAATCATTCCCGGCAAATAAAAATGGAGGGCAAATTTATCTAGAAAACCTGTGCTAGGCACCATATAGCCGAAGAAATAATCATATAATCCGTCTAATTCGTACACATTTAGGTAGTCTTTCTGCCGGTATTTTAAAAGTTCTGCTTTATCGATTTGGCCTTGACGACAAAAGATTTCTTTGGCCTGGGAAAGGGGCATCCGTTCTTTCTTGAATGGCAAATCAGCCTGTACTAGCTCATGCATACGCTTCTCTAGTGCCTGTACATCTTCTTCGGCCAAAAGCTGTGATCCCTTAAGTTCTATATAGAGACCATTGCCCAAAGAGTGTTCGATGCTAACTGGACTGCCGGGGAGAACATCTAAAGCAGCACGGACTAGTAAAAAAGAAAGGCTGCGTATATAAATCCGCTGCCCGTCATCCGAGGATAGGTCAAGAAATCTAACCTGTGCGGCCCGAGTCAGCGGCCAGGTAAGTTCTTTGAGCTCACCATCTACCATGGCCGCCACAATAGTCGACGTATGCTCTGGTTGGTAACGGCGACTTAATTCCTGGAGCGTGGTGCCTGCCGGAACGATTTCTTCCTTATCACCATCGCCGATTACAATAGCAATCATATTTGGATTTGGTTGTAACAAAGTCATTCGCCTCCCCAAAGGACAACTTTTTCCACTACCTGCCTAAAAATCACCTCCGACTTCGCCTCCTACGGCACATCTATTTTAACTAACACTAACACATAAAATGCCGTAAGCGAACAAGCGAAAGGAAGGATAACATTACTTCTTCTTACCTGATACAAAAGACCTACCTAAATAAAATCTGAGGTTTTAAGGCAAAGGGGCTGTTTCCCTAATTATCTTAAGGAACACAGCCCCTACCCATTACATGGCTAATACAGCCGCCAAATCATAAAGTGAGCGGTCAATGTCTTTAGTAGTAGCGAATACCTGGCTAAAAGGTATTGCCTCCACTTGTCCTGCACGATAGCACATAGCCGCTTGGTTCTCCCCTTCCAGGAGGACTTCCACCGCCTGTGCTGCTAGACGGCTGGCTAAAATTCGGTCAAAGGCCGTAGGCGCGCCACCTCGTTGAAGGTGTCCTAACACCGATACCCTAGTATCAAAACCAGTTCGTTTTTTCATTTCCTCACCGATAGCATAGGCCGAAGCTACTCCCTCAGCCACTAAAATAATGCTGTGCACCTTTCCCCGCTCGGCACTCCATTTGAGTCGACGGCAAACATCGTCTAAATCAAATGGTATCTCGGGGATAAGTATGGACTCGGCCCCACCGGCCAATCCAGCCATGAGGGCAATATGTCCCGAGGCTCGTCCCATCACCTCTACCACAAAGGCTCGTTCGTGGGCAGTGGCAGTATCGCGGATTTTGTTCATTGCATCGACCACTGTATTTACTGCCGTATCAAAGCCAATAGTGTAATCGGTACAAGGAATATCATTGTCGATGGTACCAGGTACCCCAATAACAGCAATGCCTTTGGTCGTTAAAGCAGCTCCACCCCGATAACTACCTTCTCCACCAATCACAATCACGCCATCTATTCCGGCTTCTTTTAGATTGGCCGCTGCCTCCTCTTGTCCCACGGCCGTACGAAAACGATCACTACGCGCACTACGCAAAACCGTACCGCCATGTTGAATAATATCATCTACGGAACCTAGATCCATATCGACAAACTCACGCTTGAGGAGTCCTTCAAAGCCATGTTTAATACCTACAACCCTTGCCTCGTGCACAGCCGCTTGATGTACTACTGCCCGGATGGCAGCATTCATGCCGGGTGCATCGCCGCCACTTGTGAGTACGGCAATCTTGGGCAATAATAATCACCTCTATCTTATTGGGGACACAGGTTGGGATGGGTTAAATAATGAAACACATCAGGGTCTTTAATAAATGCTTCGTATAGGGTAACCCCTTTTACCAAACCTAAATCCCGATACTGACGTGCCAATCGGCGCTGCAGTTGCGGTATATAGTCATAATTGGGATTAGCAATAAATGTAGAAACCCCCTGGACCCGTACCTCATAATATACTGCTCCGCCCGATTTGATAAACGGCTCACATAAAGGAGCAAAGCTATCGGCCACCAAATTGCTCACAACTAGCGTTTCATTGGCTGGATTAATTACCACATGGCCAAAATCGGGTGGAATAAGAACTTTGTCCCCTTGAGCCGCCTCAAACAGGATCACTTCCTCCACTGAACCGATCTCCGGGTCTAAATACTGAAGCAAGAAGTGGGCCTGCCCTTGAACTACTTCGTACACTTCCGGATAAGTCTCTGCCGTCTCCGGTGGAGCTGGATTATAATGCCCAGCCGTCTTGACATATTCTGGTCCAATTAGAGCCGGAGGCATTATAAGCAGGTTATAGCGTAGACCATGGCGCTCGAAAAGCTCACGATCTTTTTCTAGGCTAAGCCCATTATAACTAAAATAAAGCTGCTGCTTAGAGTCTACCTCTGCCGGTGAGTAAAACACCTCGCGCATTTCCCCAGCTGAGTATACAACAGGGGTCACCGGCACCACATCAGCTCCAAAGCGCAGCTCTGTTCCTTCTAAAGCCAGCGGCAATGCTGTGTTTACCGATAAATCGATTTGCATAAATACACCTCCCTCCGCCTGATTGCCATAAAAATACCACATCCTATATTATATTCGCTAGGCAGCAGGTTAATCCTCCCAATCTTGCTTAAAATTCTCTAGCAAAGAAACAGCCACTAATCCGCCCGTTCCGTTATGTTTACAGCACCTATAATTTGATATAATATGAAACAGATGTAATTCTATGCAAACCAGTCTTACCGTATTTATCTATTTATCATGGAACTGTGGGGGAAAAAGTTGCATTCCAAAAAGAAGCTTGTTATCGGAACAGCCTTGGCCATAGCCATTAGTGCTGCAGCAACAATCTATGTTTTCTGGCATTTGCCAGCCGAAGCTGGTGATATATTTCCGCTCCCTTTTCCCTCTAAGCAGCTAGCTCTAGCCATGGCTTTGCTCATATTAGCCTGGCTGGCTGATTCACTTAGACTTAGAATTCTTACACGAGCTATAGATCGCGAAATTACCTATGCCACTGCTCTACGCGCTATTTGGTCTGGCAACTTTCTTACCCTTATTACACCTTTTCTCTTCGGCGGAACACCCGCTGTTATTTATGTATTAAAAGAAGCCGGCCTCACCTGGTTAGAAGCAGGAGCAGTGGTTACCGTAGGTGGTTGGTTATCACAAATGGTCTTAGTTGGGTTATCTTTAGTTGCCGTATTAGGGTTACAAAACCTAGGTGTTCCTTTCCCCTGGCATAATGCTTTTCTCACCGGAGTTTTACTTTATCTAGCGGCCCTGCTGGGATTACTGGTACTACTTATTCAGCCTAAACTAGCAAACCAAATAGTAAATCTTTTGCCTTCTGGTATTCGAAACAAAGCTGAAAAAGCCCTCCACCAGTTTTACTGTGATCTCACTACTTTACTGGCCCGCTCCCCTGTCCTGCTACTGTTGGCTATGGGAGCGTCCACTGCCTATTTCATATGCCTTTTTTCCATTGCGCCAATCTTGTTGGCTTCTAGCTTTCCCCAATTTACAGCGCGAGTCTGGTTATACTTACAGAACGTGGCGTATATTGGCCCTCTTTTTGCCCCTACACCGGGGGCCAGCGGAGCCAGCGAACTGTGGCAACTTGCTGTGTTCGACCCAGTGCTACCAGCAACTATGGCACGGCAGTATCTGCTGATGTGGAGATTGCTCACCTTTTACCTGAACATCCTCGTTGGTGGAATCGCCTTTATCTTCTCCAGTTGGCGGCTATTTGTCGGGACCGTTCACCCGCGGCACCGGTAACATTATTTTAGTTCCCTACACCCGGAACCGCTGTCGTCCCTGCTGCCTCTGAAACGCCCCCTTCGGGCTTCGGTGGTAGCAATAACTCTTGCCCTGGTGTTAATTGTCGAGGATCGTCAATCTGGTTATGCTCTAAGATCAATCCAAAGTACGAACCATGACCATAAAACCGGCGGCTAATCTCCCATAAATTATCATTAGGCTGTATAGTATATTTAGTTCCTTCCAGCAATAGTTGATTGCCCGTACCCTCAGAAGGAGCCGGGACAGAAGGAGCCGCTGCTGGTGGCTCGGAACTGATCGGTTCTTGTACCTGACTGCCAATAGGCTCTGTTGGCCCTGGTTCTGGTATTGGAACCCCTGATCCATTACTCCGCCACCTAAAAAGCCCCACTCCCGCCGCCACTAATAAGATTATCACCGCTATCGACGCCAACAAACGTCTGGGATTAACTAAACGATAACGAGAGAAAACAGGACGCTGGCTTATCAAACTTTGTGGTTCCGCTCCTGAATCAAAAGCATAAGGAACAATTTCTTGACCTTGCCAGACATAAATTGCTTCTTTGTCTAGCTCTGGGTCAAAGACTAGTGCTATCTGCCATACTTCCGGAAAATATTCTTTATGAACAGCTGCATCATAGCTGGAAAAGAAGGCTCCCAGACCGTTATGGGTGTGAAACCAGCCCACTACTTGAAAAGTAGGGTACTCGCGTTTAGCCTGTTCTGTCATTTCGGCCACCAGTTCCGGCGTCAGGCGTATACTACTTCCCACCGACTCGGCCCCTTGGGCCAACACAGCTGCTTCCACCCGTACACGACGGATAAGCTCACCACTTTTTTGTACCCGGCCTAATAGCAGCCCACCAATTTCCTTCCCTTCTTGCCGGGCCCAAACAGCAATCTGGCTCTTTACCACCTGCGCTATGTGCACCTTCATGGCTGGTTGCTCCTTCCCCCTTGCCCGGTTCACCCTTGCCGCAATTGCCTGAAGTTACCAATCTAACCACTGTATTCGTGATAATATTGTAAATCCCTGCTGTCTCTACCCCAAAAAATACCTATCAATGCCTTGTTTTTCTCGGTAAATTGTGTTATGTTAATTAATGAAATACAATATAGAAGAAGTCCTTCAGGGCAAGGTGAGAAGGCTTTGGCCTCCAATTCCTGACCGGCGGTGATGCTTGGTGCATAAGCCAAGATGAGCCCGCGAGCCACATAAGTGGTTGATCTGGTATAACCCAGAGCCGACGGTATAGTCCGGATGGGAGAAGGTTATGATCCCCCTAGCTTAGCTGTTGTTCCCCGGAAGGTACTTCTTCCGGGGAATTTTACTTGTGAATTTTACTTGTAAGGAGGTCATTATCTTATGTCTCGTCTTCATGATACCAAGTACTTGGTCAAAGTAGCGTTTTTGGGTACTTTGGGATTTTTGCTCATGTATCTGGAGTTTCCTCTTCCCTTTATGCCACCATTTCTTAAATTTGACTTCGGCGATGTGCCAGCCCTTATCGCTGGTTTCGCCTATGGCCCTGCAGCCGGTGTCCTAGCCGAAGTTATCAAGTGTGTTATTTTTCTTCTTTCTGGGCGCTCCGAATCCGGTATCATTGGCACGTCGGCTAATTTTGTCACCGGTGCCAGCTTAGTTATTGCTGCCGCCCTCACTTACCGCCGTTTTCGCACCCTTAATGGAGCTATTGTTTCCTTAATAGTGGGATCTATTGTTATGACCGCCACCGTTACCATTGCCGACATCTACATCTTCTTACCGCTATGGAACATACCAGTAGAACAGATACTGCCTATGGTAAAAGCCGCTATTATCCCCTTTAACCTGATGAAGGGACTTTTTACCTCTGTGGCCACTTTCCTACTTTATAAACGGGTAAGCGTTTGGCTTAGAGCTGAAACTCTGGTACCCACCACCGCCAAAAACCGTTCCTGATCACATGGGACAAAGCTGAAGCCTGGTAGCATTTTTTGCCACCAGGCTTTTCTCTTCCCACTACCGCCTACGGGCAATGCGCCGACGCACCGCCTCTGGGATAAGCTCAGCCACAGTAGCCGAAGCCAGGCAAAGATAAGTGTCCGAAGCACCGTAGTAGCATAGTATTTCATCATCATCATCCAGCACCTCTTTGTCCGTCCCCGGTACCGCTCCACAGGTAAATACCACATTAGGCACCCACGATCGCCCCTTGGCCCCCATTTCGTGCTCCGTCTCAGGAGACAGCACGGGATTAGGAGAACGATACAACAGCCGTCCGGGATCTTTTATATCTACCAAAATTACACCCAACCGATAAACCATAGTACTGCTTACCCCATGATAAATGAGCAGCCAACCGTATTTGGTTTTAATAGGCTGCGAACCAGACCCAATTTTTAACGAATCCCACATTAGTCCCGACCGTGGTCCAATGATAATCTTATGATTCTGCTTTGGCCAAGGAAACTTTAGTTCGTCAGCATAAGATACCCAAATGCTCGGCTCCACCCGGTGATACATTACCCAACGGCCGCCCACCTTTTCCGGAAATAAGACGGCATCTTTATCCCATAACCCCGGAAAAGCCAAACCTAAGTGCCGAAAGCGATCAAAGCGCCGCGCCAAAAAGTCATCTACTAAAATAGTAGCTGCTGCCACCTGAGCAACAATGCCATTATAAGCTGTATACACCATGTATAGCTGATCACCGATCACCACCACTCGCGGGTCTTCGCAGCCGTGGCTTTCCTCCGGTATAACTGGGCCAAAAATAGGTTCCGGCAAGCGTTCTAAGAGCTGGGCACCATCAAAAATTGCCAACCCGATCCGTGATACTTCATCTTCGCCAAAAGCTCGGTACAATACATACACCTTACCATCTAAACGCACAGTGGCAGCATTGAGCACATAACGGTTTTCCCAATAATGCTCTTGTATGGGTTCCAATAACGGGTTTAGTTTGTGGCGTCTAAGTTGTCCTGCCGGTGGATAAGAACCCACATCTTGAACCAAAACTACCTCTTCCTGGACAGGGCCGCGTAAAACAGCATCCAATAAGCTCTCGGACTCTCGGCCTTCACCGATACGGTTAATGGCATCCACCATAATATCTTGTGGTCGAAAGCCCATTTCCTTGTAAATTTCTTCTAATAAATCATGGTGGAACCAATCACGCTCTATCCGCACCGACAACGGAGTAGGAATACCTTTGCCGCCACGGAAGCTATAGCTGGCCCAGGTCCATGCGGAACAAGGAATAAAGGTCCCGTCGCCTAGGGTAAGACCAAGCCCATAACCTTTAGCCATAAGCTCCAAAAAACGTGCTTCCTCTAGCTGCTCTTGACTTTTAAGGTCTTGCGCCACAAGCTGCAACCTTTTTGTAAGCTCCCGCTGGTGCCAGTTTTGAAAAATATTGGTAGCTGAAAACACCTCCCGCCCGCGGTGCTTAATAACAGAGTTAACCAGCTTAAGACCAAAACCCTTGCGTTCTCGAGCATATATCTGCCAAATAAAGGAATAGTGTTCTGCTTCCACTAACGTTTTAGCAATATGGGTTAAGTAGCGCAGCTTAGGGAACAATCCGCCCAAACCTTTAGGCAAGTTGCTCACGGTAATTCGCGCTGCCAAACGATCAAAATGCGAGATATCCCTAAGTTCCCCCACCCCCGGAAACGTCTCCGGGGTAAAAATGAGCGGCCGCATGTCTACTTCTTCTAGACTATCTGGCCGTAAGTTATCTCCCAACCACCACAGTAGGCGGTCGGTATATTCTCGTTCCTCGCTGATACCAGCCAACGCCAGTGCGTCCCGTACATCTAAGTGGCTAAGTAGCTCGGCTGTACTGGTGTAACCTAAGCGAATGAGCAGATTGGGCGGCGGGAATTCTGTCAGAAGTTGCCGCAAGACTTCTTCTTTTACGGCTAAAATTCTCTTGTGCGGAATCAAGGTTAATACTTGGTCCACCACCTGTCTGGTTCCCTCAGCTGTAGCCAAATCCCCTGGCAACAAAGTATGCATTATTTGTTCCAGCTTAGTCATAAACTCCTCTAAACCAGCACCAATCTTCTCAGAGGTTAAATTTTCACTTAACCCTAACTCTTCATGTATAAAGCGGTGAAATTCCTGGCTATAGCGTTCCTCCAGGCGACGAAAAACAGCATTAGTTCTAACCGGCAAACCACCAATACCTTTTAAGTCCTTGGGCAAGGCTAGCGGTACACCAGGAATAAATTCTAAATAATCCAGGGGGGTAATTACCGGTCGAACTTCCGCCGCCCGTTCCACCCAAGTTTTAATAAATCCACTCTTGGCATCTAAGAACTCTGCAACCTGATTCCTTTTAAGCCGATCAACCTGTTCATAAGTAAGATCCTCCTGATCTAAGTGTTTTACTTCCCCTATTAAATTGGAGAATTTGTTCACACCAGCAACAAAAGAAGCAATGCGACCATCATAGACAATCCGTAAGCCTTCAAATATATCTTCCGCTTTCACTGTGTTATCAAAAGCGTACGTCTGTAAAAAATGATACACAGCCGTGGTCCATAATCTATCACTAAACACCAAATCCCGGCCTGACTGAAAAGCAGCCTTTTCCATAGCAGCAAAAGCTTTCTCCGGCAACACATGCGCCAAAAGCGAACTGTACTGATCAAGCCCTTGAGAAAAACTAGCTACAAGATCCTCCAGATGGCAACTAAACGCTGGCGCCCGATCGCGAGCTTCTAGACCATAAATGTCTGGTTGCTTTAAGATGAGTTGGGATCGGAGCCAATAGTCCTCGTTGGTTTTGATACAATCGAACAAGGACTGTGCCACCTGTTTGAACACATACGCCCGCTTGGTTAAAGTAGGCGGTCCAATCTTAGACCCCAGGCTTACTTCACAAATCTTTTTCTTCCACACCACCGCCTGGGCCACCAACCAAGGATCGACACCATAACCACCAACGCCACCGTACCACCAGTCAAGATCAGTACAATAATCCTCTACTAGCCGCCGGGAAATACCATACACCCCGCTTAAGGGATCGCGCAACTTAAGACCAAAGAATGTCTCAAGCATAGGCCCTACAAATAGACTGCCCGTGGGATCCTCAAAGTAGTGGCGGCGAAAGCAACCACTAACCAAGTCATAGTCCTGTAGCAGAGGAAAATATAAACGTTCCAACCAACTAGGCTTAAAACCTTCACTTCCTTCTTCTCTAAGGTCCGCTTCTAGGAGCACCGCGTCCGCAGCCAATTCCCGAGCAACTTCTAATATAGCGCGAATACTAAAACCGCGGCCATTGATCCCCTCTGCCAGAAGAAACTGGTGATGCGGTACTGGCAAACTTAAATCTGTAAGCGAAGCTAACGCTTCTTTGCCAGCCGGATCACCTACACATAAAATAAGCGGCTTTACATTAAGAAACGGACTTAGCCCTTGCACTGCAGTGGTAACCACCTGTGCCAAAGTTTCCTTTTCATTGTAAAACGGTATTCCCACAACAACATCGATTGTCTGGCGTCGGTCTATTTTTTTAAGTTCGGTGGCCAAAATATCCTGAAATTGCGCCTCCCGCTGGCGCAGTTCTTGAATATCCAGTGCAAACCCTCCAATTGCGGTGAATTTCTAAAATAACTTCCAATTACCACTTGACATCATACCGCTGCTCTATTGGCCATATAAACAGTAAGGCCCGACTTTTTTACTGCCGATACTTTTTATAATTCCCCAATCAACTGGATCCAAGTATAAAAAAAGGCTGTCCCGCTTAAGCCATGCTATAAGGACAGCCCTATATTTATTCCTTTTCCTTATTGGTGGGATCTTGGGGAGCAGCCACATAACGCAATACATTTTCGCGAGCCCGCCGCATATGTTCTCCCATTCGTTCTCCTGCTAGCTCGGCATTGCCATCCGCCACCGCCTCTAAAATAGCCCGATGCTCTCCTACCGAATCATGAATACGACCCGGCACGCGGAGCGACCGAAAACGAGCCTGCTCCACATAGTCCAACATACTACCCAGTGCATACCGTAGTGACTTACTGCGGCTAGCCTCCAATAACAAGCGATGAAACTCGGTATCTAGACTAGTAACTTGTTCCACATCGCCTTTAGCCGTATAAAATTCCTGTAAATCTAAAATCTCCTTCATCTTTTTTATTTCTTCCGGCTTAACATGCTTAGCAGCCCAGGTAGCTACCAGCGTTTCTAAATGCTCACGAATAACAAAAATATCCTCCACATCTTCAGTAGTAATACCCTCCACCACTACACCGCGATTAGGCAAATATTTAACCAAACCTTCTAACTCCAATTGCCTTAACGCTTCCCGCACCGGCGTACGACTAACGCCATACTGTGCTGCCAGCTTAAGCTCCACTAAGCTTTCGCCTGGTTCAAATCGTCCTTTTAAGATATCATCACGCAGTTGAAAAAAAATACTACTTCTGAGCACTGCCGAACGACCAGATCGCCCACCATCTCCGCGCCGCGGCAATATCTATCCCTCCCCCAAATAGAACTAGCGCAACCGTAACCGAGCAACTGTTGTCTATTTCATTGTATGCTATGTATACAACAATCGCAAGATATTAGGGTATTACTAACTACCAGGCTTATGCCAATAAGAAAACATCCCTTTAGACCTAAAATTTCCTCATTATATGCCCTGCTTTACTTTAATGATCCAGAAGGATCCAGTTGAAAAATGAAAAAAGACACCTGCACTCATTAGCGCACAGGTGCTATATGTTAAGAAGCCTGCTATACATATTAATTCATCCAGATTATCTAACAGCCACTAGTCCTCCAAAGGACGGCTCAAAAGATAATCCCACTGAAATAAATTTCCCCACAAAAACGGCGTATCCGCTACTCTTAGCACCCAGCCATCTCCACCAGTCGGCTCCGCCTGATCCACAACATACCGGTCTAGCACGCATCCTGCCCTCTCCGGAGCACATGCTTTCATAGCGGGCACCTCCATAAGGTAATATTGTATCCTTGTACTTGTGTATTATTGTATACAATTATATCGAAAACGTCAACCCCGCACGGGCATAAATATTTTTTATGGCCGGCGGGGTTTTACTTATAGAAATCCTTCTTATGCATATGGCTTTATGCGCAAGTATATAGCATTTCTAGTGGTGGACAGGCAAGTTCCTGCCGCTCTTCTTATTTTGTCCATAATATAACAACTAGAATAACATTTCAATCCCCACCCCAATATAGAAGGTGCTAATAATCTTACCTGTCCCCCGATAGATATTATACCACCCCATGATTCATAATTTCTTTTGATTATACATTTTGATCGCCATCGACATACATGTTTGTCCCACTCCTTACCCATCGTTAATGCCAAGTGCAACACATAGCCTATTGTCTTTGTTCTTGTTTAGTTTCAATCCTCACCCGGCGTAAATGCCGGGTGCAACCCAAAGCTGGTGACCCAATGGTTACTTGCTGGATGTTTCAATCCTCACCCGGCGTAAATGCCGGGTGCAACAAGAAGAAGTAAGGGGGTGAGCAAGCATGCAGCAGTTTCAATCCTCACCCGGCGTAAATGCCGGGTGCAACGCTCGCGGTGCCCAGGCCGTGCCGAGTGTCCCATGTTTCAATCCTCACCCGGCGTAAATGCCGGGTGCAACACCAAGGGAGGGGTGAGAGTGGGGATCATAAGCAAGTTTCAATCCTCACCCGGCGTAAATGCCGGGTGCAACGCAGCTTCGAGTTCGAAACGAGCTACGGCTGCTACGTTTCAATCCTCACCCGGCGTAAATGCCGGGTGCAACGGGATGGCATCGTTCACGGCTAGGGACTTGAGGCCCGTTTCAATCCTCACCCGGCGTAAATGCCGGGTGCAACGG
>JAAYWY010000231.1 GCA_012516165.1 Bacillota bacterium | reverse complement strand
TGCCAGGCGCCGAGCCAGCGGATAACCTCGTGTTTGAATACCTAATAAGACTAGATTTTCCGTACCCTTATTTCGTTCTAGAATCTCATGAGCAATCCTCGTTAGCGCCCTTCTCAAACCATCCGCATCCATAAGAACCGTCTTCTCTTTGAGCACCACGGCACCACCTCCTTTCAATAGTCTTAAAAGCCTTCCCTACAGCCAGCAGGAAAGGCTTTATCCTCCGTTCCTTTCTAGCCTCGCGGGACTAGCTTAAAGGCTTTTTTGATTTGTTGTTTCCAGTCTATCATAGGGGCCAAATAGCGTCAAGGCTGGTTAATGCAAAGCTGTTTTCCTTGTCCCGTGCCGGGTTTATTGGTGATTTCTCTTTAGTACACCTAATGCTCTACTTAGCTCTTCCGGTAGCGGACTGGCAAACTCCAGTTTCTCTCCGGTTATAGGATGAACAAAGCCAAGTTCGGCAGCGTGGAGGAATTGGCGCTTAAGACCCAGGTTACCTTGACGACGGCCATAGAGAGGATCGCCAACTACGGGGTGACCAATGAAAGCCAGATGCACTCGGATTTGGTGGGTACGCCCTGTTTCTAAGGTGACTTTAAGGTAAGTGTAACTCTCTAGCCGTTCCAGCACGGTAAAATGGGTCCGGGCCGGACGGCCATCAGGCACGACAGCCATTTTGAAACGTAATTTAGGATGACGTCCAATAGGAGCATCTATAGTACCTTGGTCGGGTTTTATTCGGTCGTGCACTAAACAAAGGTACCTTCGTCTTACTGTCCGCGCTTTAAGGGCTGCTGTTAAGCCGTGGTGAGCAGCTTCGTTCTTAGCTACTACCAATAAGCCGGAAGTATCTTTATCCAGGCGGTGGACAATTCCTGGTCGAAGCATACCCCCAATGCCAGGCAATTGACCATCACAATGGGCTAACAGAGCATTCACCAACGTTCCCTGCCGATGACCGGGGGCCGGATGAACCACCACCCCTGCTGGTTTATCGATTACCAGCAGGTAATCGTCTTCATATACGACAGAAAGAGGCCAATTTTCGGCTATCACCTCCAGCGGCTCTGGCGGCGGCACTTGGACAATAATTTCTTCGTTGCCGGTTAATTTTAAAGCAGCCTTAGCAGTCTTCCCTTTAACCTCTACCCGGCCAGCCTCAATAAGATGCTGTAGCCGCGAGCGGCTGATATCGGGGCCTAAAGTCGCTTTTAAAAACACATCGAGTCGCTGTCCTCTTTGCTCAGGTGGTACTTGTAAGCGATAGACCTGGCCATTTAATCCTTGACCAGCAGTCAAAACTGTTTCCCCTCCGATCGTAGCAGGTAAATAAATAACAATCCCACACCCGAAACAATAGCTATATCGGCCACATTAAACACCGGCCAAATACGGAAATCCAAAAAATCCACCACGTAGCCAAAGCGTAAACGATCTATCAAGTTGCCCACCGCGCCCCCTAAAACTAAAGCCATAGCCCAGCGTAATAATGACATATGAGGTTCTAAACGGCCAGCATAGAGCACAATAGCTACCACTACTACTGCTGTAACTACCACTAAGAGCCCGGTCTGATTCCTCAACATACCAAAAGCTGCCCCTGGGTTTTGTACATAGGATAAGTGAAATATCCCCGGCCAGATAGGCAGACTTTGTCCCGGTAGAAGAGACCGGCGAATCAAGGCCTTGGCCAGTTGATCTAGGGCCACAATTATACCGGCCCCCATAAAAATTAGCGTCAATTGTTCTCCCCCTAACTCTTCCTCTCCCTAATCAGCTGCGCCGTGACTTCTTTTTCGGGTGTGGTTTAACTTGGCCGAAGGGCTCGGCAATGTCCTTTATCACTACTTCTTCCACATCCTGTACAGCTCCTCTTCGCTCACCGGAATCTATATACGCACCGTTGTAGCTATCCGCTCCACCGACATCCTGCGGACCAGAGGCTGTACCGTACCTTGCCACTGCCTGCCAGGTATCCTCCCCGTCAAAACCAGTATAATCGGCGTTGTCCAAAAAAGTGCGACCAAACGGCTGAGCCAACACCTCTTCCTCTATCGGACGCTCTGTCCCGTTCCGATCCCGTGCTTCTTCTCCCTCCTGGCAGTGATGGCATAAGGTGGCCCAAGGCAGCGCTTCCAGCCGGTCAGGGTCGATTTTTGCATTGCATCGCTCACAAAGGCCATACGTTCCCGCCTCTAGTTTTTCCAAGGCGTGGTCCACTTGGGCCAGCAGCCGCTGGGCATTATCCCATAGGCCAATATCTTTCCCTCGCTCAAATGTCTCCGATCCCACATCAGCTGGGTGATTATCATAAAGCGATAGCTCACCTATTACATCACCTTGCCGCTCACCAAGCCCATGTAGTTTGATTTTTTCACATGTTTGTGTAAGCCGCTCTTTTTCCGCCTGTAGGCGAGCTTTTATCCTTTGGGTATTCTGCATTCTAATCAGCGCCTCCCCAATTGCATAGTCACTATGTCTACTATCTGGGCGATAAAGGATCCCAGGACAGGAATGCTCACCATCTGACGTAAAAGATAAAGAAGCAAAGCTCCCACTAAGGTAAACCCTACTGCCATACCAAAACCACGGGCAACACCAGCTAAAAAATTCAAGTACAGCAATCGGCGTGTGTTAGTCTGTAGCTCCACATATTCGGCTAGCCGGGCTTTATCCAAAGAAGTAGCCAAACGGTCTACTTGCATCTGCAGCGACCCCGTTGCCTTTTGGTTTTCAGCCATTCCTGTCACCTCTAGTGTAGAATACCCCATCCGAAACGGCTTTATGGCACAAACACTTTTGTTTTCTTCGGCATCTAAGATCAAAATCCTCCCTGCTTTCTTAAGCCGTTCGGGGAACAGCTCTTATTATAACAAAAAAATAAGGCAGGAAACCTGTCCTGCCTAAGTTATAAGCTTAAATTCTCATCACTATTAGTACAAGCAGAGATTTTCCCGCTCACGTCCTTTGCCACCGCATAATAATGTTGCTCGCCGGGAAATATCTTCAGCTTAGCTAGCAGAATCCGGGAACTTATCAGCACAACTTACTTCTCACTCTGGGCCAACACCTCTTGGCAACGTGGACAGACACCATCTACAGTCTCTTCGCTATACATCCAGCAGCGCTGACACTTTTCGCCAGGTGCCAAACCCACCAGACAGCGGGCCCCCGCGTAGCCTTCTATTTCTGCAGCTTCTGTAGGTGGTTCCTCGCCTGGCTCGTGCAGGCTGACTCGAGAAACAATGAACAAAGTAGGCAGAAATTCTTGGTACTCTTTTACCAACTCGTAAGTAGAATTCAGCCTTTCTGGGAACCACAAATCTACCTTAGCCATAAGCGAGGTACCTATTAAGCCGCTTTGTCGTGCTTCCTCTAGGGCCTTAGCTACTCCTGCACGTACAGTTAATAGACTGTTCCAGCGCAGCTCCAATTCTTTATCCAGATACTTGGGATTTGCTTCGGGCCACGAAGTCAGTTGAACACTTTCCTCTTTGGTACCAGGAATATATTCCCAAATCTCCTCGGCAGTAAATGTTAGCACTGGAGCAATCAGTCGGACTAAAGTGGTCAGTACTTCATACAACACTGTCTGGGCCGCCCGCCGAGCAGGATCATCAGCCCGACTGCAATACAACCGATCTTTTAGCACATCCAAGTAAAAAGCACTCATGTCCAGCGCACAGAAGTTATGCAAAGCATGGTACAACAGGTGGTACTCATAATTCTCGTAGGCAGCGGTTACTTTTTCGACCAAATGTGTTAAGGCCATTAGTGCCCAACGGTCAATTTCTGTTAGTTCTTCATAAGGAACAACGTCTTTTTCGGGATCAAAATCAGATAGATTTCCCAGCAGAAAACGAGCTGTGTTTCGGATCTTACGATACACTTCGGACAACTGCTGCATGATTTCCCGCGATACCCGCACATCACCCTTAAAGTCAGATGACGCTACCCACAGTCTTAGTACGTCGGCACCAAACTCTTTGATAATCTCTTGGGGATAAACTGTGTTGCCGATGGACTTGGACATTTTTCGGCCTTCTCCATCTACCACGTAACCATGAGTAAGCACCGATCGATAGGGGGCCTGGCCATCCAAGGCTACCGATGTCAATAAAGAAGATTGGAACCACCCGCGATGCTGGTCACTGCCTTCCAAGTATAAATCACAGGGTCTTTCAAGGTCTGGCCAAGTGGTCAGCACGGCATAATGGCTCGACCCCGAGTCAAACCACACATCCATAGTATCTGTTTCTTTGCGAAAAGCAGTACTACCACACCTAGCGCAGTGTGTTCCAGCCGGTAAAATATCGCTAGCGCTGTGCTCAAACCAAGCATTAGACCCTTCCTTTTTGAACAAGTCACGCACAGCAGCAATGGATTCTGGAGTGATAAGCTCTTGACCACAATGTTCGCAATAGAAAATAGGAATCGGTACACCCCATACTCGCTGGCGGGAAATACACCAGTCAGAACGATCTTTCACCATGGCGCTGATTCGCACTTCGCCCCAAGCCGGGTACCACTTTACATCTTGAATCGCTTTTAATGCTTGATCACGGAAAGCTTCCACCGATGCAAACCATTGCTCGGTGGCCAAGAACAAAATCGGCTGTTTGCAGCGCCAGCAGTGGGGATATTGGTGCATTATAGTGCCAAAATGAAGCAAAGCACCCTGTTTTTCTAGTTCGGCCACGATAGGGCTGGTAGCTTCGGTTACAGGAAGTCCAGCAAATTTACC
>JAAYWY010000230.1 GCA_012516165.1 Bacillota bacterium | reverse complement strand
GAGTGATAGACCCATGTCGGTTAGTTTAAATCATGGGGATGGTATTTATCGGTCACCCAAACCGCCTACGCCGTCAATAGTATACAAATTGGCAATTAAGATTAGGACCAGGGTATACAAGAGCTGGCCACGAGGTCGGGGGCAGATGCGCAACAAAGAAAGAGCCGTTTCCTCAAGCTAACGCTGAGGGAACGGCCCTTTCTTATTGCCATGAAAGCTTTCTTTGTTGTCATCCTGCCTGTCCAGAGCTCCGCTCCTTCAGAATGACAGGAGTGAGCTGGTGCTAAAGCTGGGTCAGTTTCTTGTACAGCTCGAAGCGAGCGCGGGCATCTTCAGCTGCTTTTTTAAACAGTGCCTCAGCCCGATCGGGGAATTGAAGTTCTAAGCTGCTGTAGCGGATTTCTGACCGGATATGATCTATATAATCCAAGGTAGGTTCTTTGGAATCCAGGATGAACGGATTCTTACCTTCTTTAGCCAGTTCGGGATTGAATCTATACAGCGGCCAGTAGCCAGCCTCCACAGCCTGCTTCTGTTGGTTCTGGCTGTGGCCCATGTTAATACCGTGGTTAATACAGGGGGCATAAGCGATAATCAGCGACGGTCCGTCATAGCGCTCGGCTTCTACTATAGCTTTCAAGTACTGGTTCTTGTTAGCTCCCATGGCCACCGACGCCACGTAGACATAGCCGTAAGTCATGGCCATAAGCCCCAGATCTTTCTTCTTGGTGGGTTTACCGGCAGCCGCAAATTGAGCAGTAGCTCCGGTAGGTGTAGACTTGGATGACTGACCACCGGTGTTGGAATATACTTCGGTGTCCAGTACCAACACATTTACATTGGCACCGCTGGCCAGGACGTGATCTAGTCCGCCGTAGCCAATGTCGTAGGCCCAGCCGTCGCCGCCAAAGATCCATATGGACGGCTTGGCAAAATCGGTGCTCCGGTCAGCAATTTCGGTGAGATAACATTTAAGGGCACCGGTGGCTGTAGCTAGGGCTGCTGGGAGAAGAGCCTTAACTTTGTCGCCGGCTTGACGGGCTTTTACGGCATCGTCCTTGTTTTCCAGCCACTCGGTCAGCGCAGCTTTTAGCTCTGCCGACAACCCTTCTTGGTTTAGTGTTTCTTGAACAATGGCGGCCAGGTTATCCCGCCGGACATGGACAGCCAGGTTCATACCAAAGCCAAATTCAGCGTTGTCTTCAAATAGGGAGTTAGCCCAAGCAGGACCGCGGCCCTCACGGTTAGTGGTGTAGGGGCAGGCTGGAGCACTGCCGCCATAAATCGAGGAGCAACCGGTGGCGTTGGCTATGATCATGCGGTCGCCAAACAGTTGAGTAATGACTTTAATATAAGGAGTTTCACCGCAACCGGCGCAGCTTCCGGAGAACTCGAACAAAGGCGGGGCAAACTGACTGCCTTTTACTGTTTCTAGTGACATACCGCTGTCCACAGGTGGCAGAGTTTGGGCAAATTCCCAGTTGGTAGCTTCTTTATCCACCAAAGAGACCAATGGTTCCATAACCAGAGCTTTGTCCTTGGCCGGGCAGATATCGGCACAGTTACCGCACCCGGTGCAATCTAGTGGAGAAACCTGCAGGCGGAACTTAAGGCCCTCTTTGTCTTTGGGTAAACCTTTGGCAGCTACAGTCACAAAGTCGGCGGGAGCGTCCTGCAGAGCATCGTCTGTAGCTAGATAAGGCCGAATAGCCGCATGGGGGCAGACGAAAGCGCATTGGTTGCACTGAATGCAGTTTTCCGGAATCCACTTTGGTACATTAACGGCGATGCCGCGTTTTTCGTATTTGGTGGTGCCGGTGGGGAAGGAACCGTCTGGAGTAAAGGCACTTACCGGCAACTTGTCGCCTTCTTGTCTTAACATTGGCCGCATTACATCGCGGACAAAGGCCGGTTCGTCTTT
>JAAYWY010000229.1 GCA_012516165.1 Bacillota bacterium | reverse complement strand
CCAAATCATCACCGAACGAGGGCGTAATCCAGCTGGCGGCACCGAAACCACAACCAAAAAAAGTGCCTGGGGCGGCACTTTTACCTGTCAGATTTCACATTCTACCAAAGTAGATCTACAATATGTAGCGAACGAACCTACACAAATAAGTTTTGCTGGCGGCTTCCTTAAAACGGAAATCAAAGAAGGAATTCTTCGCGCTAGTTATGACCTGCCGCGTTTTGATGGTGATGGGACACCTTCAGGGACGCGGCGCAACCGCGGAGAACAGACCATTAACCTTACAGGTACGCCGCAAACAGAAAGATTACCGGTACCTCAGTATAGTGATGTCCGCGGTCGCTGGTCAGAAAACGACTCCTTGCTTGTGGGGAGCTTAGGGGCATGGGGAACGGAAAACAGATACTTTCACCCTACGGCCACTGTCGATCGACGCGAATTTGCCCTGGCTTTGGCTCGGGCATTACAGTTAAAGCCAGAAGAGCCTGTAGCTAAAGGCAGTAGCAGCAAACAAAACGTGCCGCTTCCCGATAGCCCGTATCGCGATATTTCGTCCCAAGATGCTGATTGGCCCTACCTTAACATCATCATCGAACGAGGCATTATGCAAGGCGTGGCTCCAGGGTACTTTGGTGCCCAAGGAAAAATAACCCGGGCCCAGGCAGTAACAGCTTTTATTCGGGCCTTGGGATTTGAGAATTTGGGTCCAGGCAGCACTTATCACACCGGCTTTGCCGATGATGGCGATATTCCTTCTTGGGCCAGAGACAGTTTTATGGTAGCTCGCCAGATCGGACTAATTTCCGGCGACAATTTTGGCCGAGCCAGGCCGGGAGCTTACCTTACCCGAGAAGAAGCTGCCTCCATGTTAGCCCGGCTTATAACCTACCTTCGGACTGAAATCCTGCGCGATTATCGCGATCGTATTTTTCTTTATCGGTAGCCCAATCTTTTTGCCCGTTCCTAAAAACCCCTTGGCTGTATTTACAGGTAGTCTATGTTGCCCTGCAGTACAGCAGGGAACGGGCGGGCGCAAAGACTTACCTTTAAATTAAACCAAGTAGGTTGAACTAAGCACTGAAAAGCTTCGTGTAGAGGCAGCTTGCATCCGAAGGATAACCATCTGTGGCCGCCCTGTATCATAGCACAGGATATCTGTCTTTACGCCAGGGCTGCGGCATATGGACTGGGGCTTCTATGCCAGAAGATACTCATGTTTATATGAACTTCGCCATAGCTAATACCTATTGGTTGCACAGGTAGGGATCGGGATTTTATTGAATTATAAAATGCGAGATGCTTATAATAGTGGTGTCTCTAAAAACCAAAGCGATGGTACACCAAAACCAAGAAACAGGTAAATGTGTGTTCCAACACTTGACGGAACAGCTACGGCATGCTAGAATTAAGCCATAGGTCGGTTAGCAGTTTAAATCGGGCGGATAGCTCAGCGGGAGAGCACCTGCCTTACACGCAGGGGGTCGCAGGTTCGAAACCTGCTCCGCCCACCAAAAAGAATAGTAACGGCGCGGGTTTGAGGCCCACGCCGTTTTTGTGTCTTAGGGTAAAAACCCTAAGTTCTCTCATTTGTTGCTCCTTCAGGTGACAAAATAATTGCTTTGAACTGTTCGGTGACTTCTTTTTGCATTGTCCAGCGGCATGTGGGAAAGGTAAGCTATTCGGTTTGCTTGGCGCCAACTAGCGGGAGTACACCGATTACAGTGCCTTCGCGCCGGTTATCAGCCCCGCCGTAGAGTTTGCCGGTTTCTAGATCCACTACAATGCTTTGGACGCTGCCAATAACGCTTGGTTGGTCCTCAAACTTATGGCCGCGCTGGGTGAGTTCTTCCCGCACTGCTTCTGGTAATCCTGCTTCCCACCGCACATTAGGGTAGCTGGAACTAAAAATGCGCGGCGCATCAATGGCTTCCTGGACTGGTAGTTTGTGGTCAATGAGGTTCATGACAACTTGAAGAACAGTGGTGATAATGGTAGAGCCGCCCGGTGACCCCACACTGAACACAGGCACACCGTCTTTAAAGACTATGGTGGGTGTCATACTGCTGCGGGGCCGTTTGCCAGGGGCAACTTCGTTGGCACCGCCGGGGGTGAAATCAAAATCTGTCATTTCGTTGTTGAGCATAAAGCCGTAACCGGGAACCATCATACCAGAGCCAAAAACATCCTCGATGGTGGTGGTGTAGGAAACTATATTTCCCCACTGATCCCGGACGGTGAAATGAGTAGTTTCACCAGGGAAATCCACAGCTGGCACCGGGGTTAACATAGCTGCTTTTTGATTTTCGTATTTCCAAGGATCGCCAGGTTTAACATTGCTGGAGGCGCGTTTGGGATCAATAAGGGCGCGTCTTTCGGCAATGTACCTATTATCGAGGAATCCTTTAGCTGGTATTTTAATGAAATCAGTATCGCCCAGGTATTGGTTGCGATCGGCATAGGCTAAATGCATACTTTCGATCATTAGATGGAGGGTGTCAGCAGTATTATGCCCTAGTTGGGCAATATCGTAGCCTTCCAGAAGTTTCAGCATATGCAGTAAAGTAAGACCGCCTGAACTTGGTGAAGGCATGGTGACCAGCTCATATCCGCGGTAAGTCCCACGAACTGGTTGGCGGAATTTAGGGGTATAAGCTTTTAGGTCGGCTATGGTTATGGTACCGCCTTTGGCGGCCACGGTTTTCACTAAGGCTTCCCCTAGTTCTCCTTCATAAAAAGCAGCTGGGCCTTTGTCCTTAATAAGGGTGAGCGTTTCTGCTAAATCTGGCTGAACAAGCAAAGCACCTTCAGGAAGGGGCTGTCCGCCAGGGGCAAACACCTGTTTAGCTGCCTCGTTGAATTTATACATGGAATCGGCGATATCTTCGGCTAAATTGCGGTTAACTTTAATGCCTTTGGCTGCCAGCTCAATGGCCGGATCGATTAAGGTGGATAGAGGTTTGGTGCCGTATTTTTCCAAAGCGGTTACTAATCCTTTTAATGTTCCTGGTACGCCTACGGCATGGCCGGTTTGTAACGCGGTTTCAAAGGGCAATGGTTTGCCGTTGGCATCTAAAAACATAGTAGCTTTGGCCCCGGCTGGAGCTTGTTCCCGACAATCGATAATTACGGTT
>JAAYWY010000228.1 GCA_012516165.1 Bacillota bacterium | reverse complement strand
TAGCCGCCACCCACAACACCGTTAGCTCCTAGCATGCCGATGGAAAAATCAGCAATGTGCATGGAACCGCCTTTGCCCTTGCAATAGCCGGTGGCTTTGCCAAAGATCTCGGCCATCATGCGTTTTAGATCAGCACCTTTAGCGATGGTATGACCATGGCCGCGGTGTGTGCTGGTGATATAATCACTCTGGCGCAAATTGGCCATGACTCCGGTGGCAATAGCTTCTTCGCCGATATAAAGATGGACGAAACCAGGTATTTCTCCACCGAGAAAAAGTTCGTTTACTTTTTCTTCAAAACAACGAATAGTAAACATAGTGCGGTAAAAATCTCGTAGTTGCTCCTCAGAAAAGTCCAAAACTGACCACACCTCCTGTGGGAACTAGTCTTTATACTGCCAACAGCTCAGTTACTTTTGTTTAGGCAAACAAGTTAAATAGCTAAGTGGCAGCATAGAGACATTTATGTTTTCGCTTTATTATCATTGCAATATTTATGCCACAATTGAGGCAAAGAACAAATATGCTTAAAAAAAGCGAATAGGCTGCTTAGAACGGCACCTAAAGCAGCCTGCAACTAATTTACAGAAAGAATTTATTAATGTCCTATTTTTGAGCAACCACAACGATCGAACCCCCAACCCCGTAAGCCTGCTGGATTTATCCTTGGTGCACAATAATAGGACAATGCTCAAAAAATGAGCAAGCAGAATCAGCTAACATTAATTTGATATTTTTTTAGTTTATTATACAATGTATTGCGGCTAATCTTAAGCAACCGAGCAGCCAGGGAAATGTTGCCGTTGGCTGCTTGGAGGGCTCGTTCGATGGCCCTTTGCTCTACTTCCTCGATGGACAAAGGTTTTTCCGCCAAGGGGCTTGTGTTCCTTTGCTGATCCAGTAGGCGTATTATTTCCTCAACTGTTACTTCAAGGCCCTGGGCTATATTCACGGCTCTTTCCACAACATTTTCTAATTCGCGGACGTTACCGGGCCAGGTATAGGAACGAAGAATATCCAGGGCGCCAGGATCAAAAGACCGTACATCCCGTCCTAGTTGACGGCTAATTTTTTTTGTTAGATGTTGTATTAACAAATCTAAGTCTGTTCCCCGTTCCCTCAGCGGTGGAACTACTATAGAAAGAACATTAAGCCGATAGTATAAGTCCCGACGGAAATTTCCTAATTCTACTTCTTGAGTTAGATTTTTGTTAGTGGCGGCCATAATACGTACGTCGCAATCAATGTAGTGCTGGCCACCAATACGTAGCACCCGCCGCTCCTGCAGGACCCTAAGCAGTTTAGCCTGCATGTCCAGCGGCATGTCGCCGATTTCGTCTAGAAAAATGGTTCCGCCGGCCGCCAGTTCAAATTTACCGGGGCGCCCACCGCGAGAAGCTCCGGTAAATGCACCTTCTTCGTAACCAAAGAGTTCGCTTTCGATGAGTTCTCTGGGCAAAGCAGCACAGTTTAAAGCAACGAAAGGACCGTCAGAGCGTATACTAGCGTTATGAATGGCTTGGGCAAAGAGCTCTTTGCCGGTACCGCTCTCACCTTGAATGAGAACGTTGGAAGAACTTTGGGCGGCAATTTTAGCTAAGCGTATACATTCCATGAGTGGTGCACTTTGTCCCAGGATATCGTCAAAGGTGAAATTAGCTTGGGCTCCTACCATTTGGGTAACCATCTTGCGCACACGTTTGATTTCGCGAAACGTGTCTACAACACAGGTTATATTGCCATTTTCGTCTCGGATAGGGACAGCTGTTTTAATAAAATGCTTAAAGCCGTTACCGGTTTTAACCATAAATTCCTTGTCCACATAACCCTGCCCGGTTTCCAATACAGAAAGAATCACTGGTTTGAAGTCTACTATATCGGCAACGAACTTACCTACGGAAGTTTTCGGATCAACGCCCAGAATGCGGCCACCGGTAGAATTCATATAAGTTATGTAGCCATTAATATCGATGGTGAGGAAACCATCGGACATGGATTCGACAATAGCTTCTTGGTATTTATGCTGGAGTCGGAGTTCTTCTGTTGCTTTGCGCATGGCTAGACCATTTTCAATAGCCCTGGCGGCGGCCACCACCATGCCTAAAGTGTGAGGGTGAACCTTATCTAGCGTACCTGAAACATTGATTACACCACAAACAGTGCCGTTAGGGGCGAAAATAGGTGCTGCTGAGCAGGCCCAGTTATGATGGCCCTGGCAAAAATGCTCATAGCCAGCTATCTGGACAGGCACGCCTTCTTGTAGCGCTGTGCCCACGGCGGTATTGCCTACTATTTCTTCTTGCCACACGGCGCCGGGGACAAAATTTAGGCCAATACGTGAGGCGGTGAGTATCGAAGGATCGCCTTGTACTTCCAGCACCACGCTATCTTTATCCACTAGCATCACAGCAAAACCGGAATCGCTTAGTATGTCATATAAACTGGTGAGAAACGGTTGAGCTACTTCTAGCAAGTTGGCATTAGTTGCTCGGACACTGTTCTGTTCTTCCTGGGAGAGTACACGGCGGCAATAACCTCCTTGGGGATCGACTCCTAGCTGACGGCATCTTTTCCAGCCAGCGGCTACCAATGGTGGCACATTGGGTAATAAGGTAGTGTTTTTTGTAAACTGTTCCCAGGCTATTTTCAATTCTTTGTCGGCTCGTTTTCCATTTAGTGCCAACTCATCTTCCCCCCCTAACGATAGAGTTAGTTCTTTATTTACTTGTTTCGCTCCTTTTTTCTAAATCCCTGCTAAAAATAAGAAGCACCTGCTTGGGCAAGTGCTTCTTATACGGGACAATTATTACTTAGCAAAAACGTGATTTCCAATTTGCCCTACTACCGGTCGGCTAAACACCCACGGTGACCAAGCAGTGCTGGGATTATAAAAGTAGAGGGCGCCGCCGGTAGGGGCGACACCTGATAAAGCGTCGGTGGCAGCTCGAATGCTATCTTGGTC
>JAAYWY010000227.1 GCA_012516165.1 Bacillota bacterium | reverse complement strand
CTCAATGGCTGGCAAAGAAAAAGTAAATTTGGTCCCTATTCCCGGTTGGCTGGTGACGGCTACTGTGCCGCTATGTTGTTCGATAATACCTTTAACAATGGCCAAGCCGAGACCGGTGCCACCTAGGGCCCGGGAACGGGCTTTGTCCACGCGATAAAAACGTTCAAACAATCGAGGCAGATCTTCTTTTGGAATACCAACACCGTTATCTTCCACTGCTACTTTTACCCAGTTTTCTTCCGGCCAAGCCCGGACCAGAATCTTACCGCCTGGTGGTGTATACTTTAAGGCATTGTCCAGCAGGTTTAATAGCACCTGCTGTATCTGATCGGGATCGCAAAGGACCAAGGGCAAGGATGGAGGCACTTGACAACTAAGTTCTACCTGAGCAGCCGCCCGCGGCAATAGTTGTTCCACCACTTGCACTATTAAACTGGTTAAATCTAGTATTTTAAGGTCCAGGGTAATCTCGCGGGCATCCATTTTGGACAAATCCATAATGTCACCCACCAGCCTTGATAAGCGATCGGTCTCTTGTTCTATCACTTGGGCATACCGTCTGGCATCGGAATCGGCTGGTAGTTCATCTTCCAGTGTTACCGCAAACCCTTTGATAGAAGTAAGCGGGGTACGCAGTTCATGGGAAACATTGGCCAAAAATTCCAGACGACTCTCAGCTAGGCGTTTTAAGTCGGTAATATCCCGCAGCACCGCCACTGCACCTTCTTGACCCTGCGCGGAGCGCCAAGGTGTTACTTGGGCCCGATAGATGGCTTTTCGGCCAGGTAAGGTTACTTCCACTCGCTTAGCTACAGCATTTTTTCTTACCTCGGTTAGCACACCGGCTAATTCGCTGCCTTGTAGGACTGGCGGCAAAGGAGAACCCACCAACTTAGACACCGGTATCCCCAGCACAGCAGCACAGGCTGGGTTTACCAATACTACTGTCCCGGTTTGGTCCACAGCCAAGAGAATGTCTTCCATACTGGATAAAACCGTGGATAGTTTTTGCTGTTCTTCTTCAATTGTTTTCATGGTAGCGGCCAACTGCTCCGTCAAGTAGTTAAAAGCAAGGGACAGCTCTTTCACTTCGGTCGGCGGACGAGGCTGTATGCGGGGTGAAAAGTCGCCGCTGGCCAGTTGTCGCGCTACAGCTGTTACCTCGGCCAGGGGACGGGTAATGCCACCGGCTAAAAGTGTCCCCAGCACCAAGGCAAACGCTAACGAGGCCAATGTGCCTAGTACAATAAAGTTTTTCGTCACGCGTAGAGCTTCGTCTAAATCGGCCAAAGAAGAAGTAAGGTATACCAGCCCCACCACTTGCCCTTGGACGCTCAGGGGGGCCGCCACATGCAAAGCGCGGCTACTGTTTTCGTAATCTACTTGGCTCACCACTTCTCCAGCCAAAGCCTGCTCCACCAAAGGCCCACCAATGGTCTCCCCTAAGGAACGTTCCTCCGGCGAGCGCGAATCGCCTACTACAACTCCATTGATATCTAGGATTTGTACGCTGGCCGCCACATCCTGACCAAAACGTTGGGCCAAGGCATTGCCCAAAAAGGAAAGTTCGGCATAATGGGAAAACACACGGGCATGGGCTTTAAGCTGAGTCTCGGCTTCCCTAATCTGGTAGCTATCTAAGGACTGGACCAAAAACGTGCCCAGTAAGCTCACGGTAAGCACTACCAGAAGTACATAACTGGCCGTTAACCGGCTGCGAATAGAATGCAACATCATGATCAAAACTCCCGAAATTTGTAGCCTATACCCCACACAGTGAGGATATGGGTGGGCGAGCTGGGATCTTCCTCTACCTTTTCCCGCAGACGCCGGATGTGAACATCAATGGTTTTGGAATCGCCAAAGAAATCATAGCCCCACAGGCGCTCTAGTAATATCTCCCGGGAAAACACCCGCCCGGGGCTTTTCATTAGAAGCTCTAAAAGCTCAAATTCTTTTGGCGTCAGATCCACCAGTTTGCCCCCTGCCAGCACCTGGTGCCGATCTAAGTCCAACTGGATACGTCCCCGGGTAATAACCTTGGTATTGTTCTTGTGGCTTCGATCTACCCGTCGTAAGATAGCCTTGATACGGGCCACCAGCTCCCGGGGGTTAAAAGGCTTGGTTAGGTAATCATCGGCACCAAGCTCCAGCCCCAAGATCTTATCGATATCATCGTCTCTGGCAGTAAGCATAATAATGGGTACAGCCGTGGTGCGCCTTAGCTCACGGCATACCTCAAATCCATCTTTTCCTGGCAGCATAATATCGAGCACAATAACATCCGGTTGCTCCGATGCCGCCAATTCCAGGGCCGTTTCACCATCACCAGCCGACAGAACTTGAAAACCTGCCTTCTCCAGATTTATGCGCACAAACTCTACAATGGTAGGTTCATCATCAACAATCAAAACCTTCTCGGCCACTTCTTAACCTCCAAGTTAAATAATCCTAAAACCCAATTCCCCAAAGCACTGCCGGTTACCCCAGCTGCTCTCCAGCGGCACAAACAGTTTGCCTCCGAAGGATAGCCGCTATAAGACCAATTCTCTGTGCATTTTTGCGGCAGAAATAATCTATCTTAAATAAAAGTATAGCGGCCCTTCAGGGCCGCTTCAAGGGAAAGTATTTATAATTCAGCTATTTTTTAGCAGGACGAAGAAAAGATCCTTAATCCTTAAAAAGAAAGAGCGCGGTTAGTCCGCGCTATCTGAGAGGGGGTTCAAAGGTTTTCGCTTGGGTTCATTTATAGGATAGCATAAAGGATTTACAAGGCAGTTACACTCTTTTTACAGGATCATTACATTTTATCTGGCTTCAGCTTCTAGTAGTTTTATTCAGCGCCTATTTTGCTGACATCTTTCTCGCAAAAAGCTGTGATAAAGGCATGTCATAAAGGTAAGGTCTAGTCTAAAGTTGAGCTAGAGCTCATAAATGTAAGATGGCAGCATAGTTCACGGGGGTGTAAAAATGCAAATTTTGTTTTTCCCGATGCCATCCAAGAAAGTGCGTCGCCGGATATTAGGGCTGGTTTTTGTCATGGTGCTTGGCATATTGATATTTTTGTCGGCCGAAGGAGTTAAAAAAATAGTACCGGCAACAGGCAGCGGCGATAATCCATTATTTCAGGTAGCCACCACCAAACCTCTGGCAGCATTGGTTATTAATGTTGCATGGGGCGAGGAATATCTGCCTGATT
>JAAYWY010000226.1 GCA_012516165.1 Bacillota bacterium | reverse complement strand
ATGTTCAGCAATAAATTTCGCCATAGCTAAAGGTAAGCCACCAGCGGCCACAATAGCCGCTACGGTAAAGGCTGGATAGGCCATTTGATACAAGCCAATACCTTCAGCTCCTAATATATAACTTAAGGGTACACGATAGAAAACACCAATTAATTTACTAAACACACCCGCTACAAATAATGATAGCACGGCTTTAGCCAGGGACAAGGTTCTTTCCCTCCCCTCTTGTTTTCCAACTTACGCAACACAACTGTCCCTTATGCAAAAACCGGTAAACACTTTGCAATTACGTCTTTATTTTTCACATCCGGATTAAAATTACAACACCCGGAGTTTTAATATGCTCCCCTTTGCGTAGACACCTGAAATAAGAAAAATTCAGGACTACTTGAAGGAGACAGTTCCAAAACCCCGGGTGTTTTTTTATTTTACAGTAGTTCCAGCCCCAGGTACCAATTTTCGAACCAGATCGTTAATGTCGCGAGTAAAGGTAGTAGTTGTTTTGCCTGTTCGCATACCTTCCGCCACCTGGCGTAATTTGCTGACCGTACCAGCATCAGTGGCCACGGCTACCCTGGTTAAGCGTGGATCGGCTTTTCGTAGGCGTACCATAACATCGTTTTTTACTCCGGCTCCATCCCCTTGCCCTTGTGAAACATTACTTTCAAGCTCGGTACCCACCATGGCAATGTCGCCAGAAAGAACAACCCAGGCTTTTTTCACACCAGGAACCTTTTCTGCTTCTTTAGCCAGTTTATCCTGTAGTTTCACCACTTCCTCCCTACGTGTGGGAAGCGGACCTGTCGGCGTAGTAGGAGTTGGTGTAGTAGGCGCCGGAGTGGTTCGAGGAGCAGTACCCATCGGCGACGGTTTAGTTGGGGCTGGCGTCCTTATGGACAGTGGTTTTTTTTGGGCTGCCCGGCAACCAGTGACCGTTAAAACTACCAGTAGGCACATACCCAAAACGAGGATTCTCAGCGGACGTTTTGTCGGCATTTCTGTCACCTCCCTAACTAATAGATTTCCTCTTGAATTAGTATCGCAAGGCGACGATTAAAGTATCCGAGGAGAATCCTTCCAACCATAAATTTCCATTTTTGAGCCATAAAACTAATCTCTAACCACCCTAAGTCGGGTTAACCCCCCATCTCGTGGTCCTTGAACCTGATAACCCTCATTTATCATAATAGCTATATAGTCTACTATTTCCGCTGTAATTTCTTCACCTGGGCATAAAATAGGAATTCCTGGCGGGTAACAAGTAATCGTTTCGGTGCTGACACGGCCTAGGCTATCAGTTAGAGGTACACTTTCGGCAGCAGCAAAGAAGGCCTCTCTGGGTGTCATGATCTGCCGAGGCAGCGGCGGCAAAGTGGTGGCAGGAAGTACAAGCTTTTTCTCCCTATACCGGGCTACCAGTTGGTTAAAACCAACTAGCAGGGCCTCCACATCATTATCATCATTGCCAGGACCAACCATAAATAATACATTGTACAAATCAGAGAGCTCCACCTGAATATTGTGTTCGTACCTTAGGTATTGTTCCACCTGTTGCCCTGTTAGCCCTAAACGACGCACGTTTACTGTAACTTTGGTCGGGTCCAAGTCAACAGCAGCAGCACTACTGCACAATTCTTTATCAAACACAGTCAGCCCTGGTAAGGACTTTAGCCCGCATCTGAGCTTATGGGCCAGTTCTATTGTGCGATCTAGTATTGACTGTCCCTCCAAAACCATTTGCCGTCTAGCCAAATCTAGCGACGCCAATAGCGGGTAGGATGCACTAGTACTAAGCAGCACGGCTAAAGTGGCTCGCAACCGTTCCCGATCAACCCATGAACCTCGGACATGAAGCCACGAACTTTGTGTCAGACTGCAGAGAGTTTTATGCGCGCCTTGGGCACAGGCATCCGCTCCTTGAGTTAAAGCTCCAGAAGGCAAACTATTATGAAAATAAAAATGGGGACCGTGAGCCTCGTCCACCAACAACGGCTGCTGGTGGTTATGAATAATCTGAGCCAAAGTGCTTAGATCACACACCGTACCGTAATAAGTAGGATTAATCAATAACGTCGCCTTGGCCTCAGGATGTGTCTCTAACGCTGCCTGCACTGTAACTGGGGTTACCCCTAGAGCAATACCAAATTCTTCATTTACTTCTGGTGATAAAAAAACCGGCTTGGCCCCACTTAAGATCACCCCGGCCACCATGGACTTGTGCATATTACGCGGGACTAAAATCGTATCACCGGTTGCACAAACGCTCAAAATTAAGGCCTGCAACCCAGACGAAGTCCCATTGATAAGAAAGAAACTTTCGTCAGCACCAAAAGCCTGAGCTAACAAATCTTCGGCCGCCTTAATTACCCCCGTCGGCTGCAAAAGATCGTCCATGCCCATTACACCAGTAATATCCAGTTCGAACAATCGTTTTCCCAAAATATTTTCAGCCAATGAGGAAATTCCACTACCGCCCTTGTGCCCAGGCATATGGAAACGTACTACCTGTTTTTGTACATATCGTTCCAATGCTTCGGCCAGCGGGGCTCGCGTTTGGTCAGTAAGCATTAAACCCACCCCTTTAGCGCTTGGCGATAATCCTTGATCACCGTAAGTGGTGTCTGCTGTTCATAATTGCCTGCGGGATTGTCAGTAAACAGCTTCGGAACGTAGCGACGGGGTACATTTTGCGAAGCACCTACCACGTCAGCCAAACCTAGATCATTAGCATCCATAATTACCACATCAACGCCAAGGCGATCAGCAATTGACTGTGCCACCTGATCGCTATTTTTCGGTCCTAAGACAATAAACTCGTGATACGGCGCCATGGTTCCGGCCACATCGTCAATTAATGCTACTGGCAGTCCAGCTACGCGATAAAACAACCCCGGTTTTTTCAGTAGTCGCCCCACTGCCCCTGCTGCTGCTGCCATCAAGATACGCCCCTGCCCCACCTCATTCATGGCCAATTGCATGGCTGGTGCCGAGGTAAGGCTGCCGTGACGCTTGGGAAAACGGCAGAGAAATTGGGCCAAAAACCCCGTCTTAACATCTTCTTGGCGAATAAACCGTCCCTGGGTGATAGCTACTACACTTTCTGCCACCGCAATTAAATCTCCTGGCTCCACAATTTTGCTAGCGTACTGTTCAACCACATCAACAATATCATCCTTATCGGTAATCAAGTGCGTGCGCAGAGGGATCTTAATTGCCATGTTTTCACCTCCCCCTGTCGGCATGCTATGAAAGTGGACGCCATTTGGTTACAGGCAATTTGGAGCCTGTCAGGGCATAAGCTACTCATAGAGCCGAAAACACCGAGGGGGTGAACCTTTTGACTCAACCTGCTTTACTGGTGAATTTGCGCACCCATCATGCCCAAGCTGGCGATACCGTTGTTGCCCCTGCTTCTATCATCGGAATAGATTTTTGGGGCCAGCCTTTGTTTGCTGTTCGCGAAGATGGTCCTAATTTAGTATTTACTTTCACCTCTGCTGCCCTCAATATGCCAACTGGTAATTTTGTAGTGGCCGATACCCTTGTCAAATCAGTAACCGTCCGGGAACAAGGAAGAGAGGAAATAGTAATTATTATTGAACGATATTTTACCGGACCCTGGCATATAGACGAGAACCCTGGATTACTCTGTCGATATAACGTCCATATAGATCCGTCTCCCTTATTCCCTATCTTTAGCAACAAAGTAGTGCTACTGGATCCCTGGGCCCGTCCTTGGGTGACAAGTCCCACTAACTTACCGGAAAAAACACCAACCAGTGATATTGCTCGCCGGTTAGGTCAGCTTTTAGCCGCTGTTCAGGCCCGGCCTCATTTTAGCCGTGCTCGGCCCAATTTTCCTTCCCTTACACCGACCGACATTCGCAACGGTCACCCTTGCCACGTAGTGATATCCATAGCCACACTATATAATCCCAATCGACCTCAATCTGGTTTTGGTGTTCAACAGGCAAGCACATCAACAGCCAACATTCGTCTAGCTGACATCCTCAAACAAGAACTGCAGCAAAAACTACCTCTACCGCTGATTTCCCAGGGAACTGTCTCTAACCGGATGTTCAGAGAAATCCCCGTACCAGGAGCAGTTATAGAAGTAGGCTGTATATCTCATCGCATTGACGAAGGTCTGCTCAGAGATATCGACTACAAACAAAAAGTTGCGCAAGGACTATTTAATGCCTTGCGCCGCTTCTTTAGACAAAATCAGGGTTAGCCCATTAGCCATGTAAGTGATGGTAAAGAGCTTCTGCCACCGGACGATTTAGTTCTGGTATAGCCAACAGCTCCTCCAGCGATGCTTCGCGCAGTTTTTTTAACGAACCAAAATGTTTAATCAAGGCTTGGCGGCGGCGCGGACCTATACCTGGTACCTCATCTAATTCCGATCTGAGTGCACTTCGCCGGTGCAAGGTTCGGTGATAATTTAGGGCAAAGCGGTGAGCTTCATCGCGCACTTGTTGTAATAGTTGCAAAGCCACCGAATCTCGTGGTAGCCGGATCGGATCCGCTTGTTCCTCAGTATAAAGTTCTTCCTCTTTTTCCGCCAACCCAAAAGTCGGTATCATAGACAATCCCAACCCAGCTAGGACTGAGCGTGCAGCTGACAGTTGGCCTTTACCTCCATCGATTAAAATAAGGTCCGGTAGCGGCAGTTTATCTCGCAATGTTCCACTATAACGTCGTTTTACCACCTCTTTCATCATGGCAAAATCGTTGGCCTGAAAGACCGTGCGAATACGAAACCGGCGATACTCCGACTTGAGCGGTTTGCCCTCCACAAAGACCACCATGGAAGCTACCGCTTCCTGCCCTTGAATATTAGAAATGTCAAATCCCTCTATCCTTTGCGGCAACCTTGGTAAATCCAAGGCTAGCTGTAGTGCTGCCAGAGCACCTTCTGTCCGGGCTACTCTTTGAGCCCACAGTTCTTCAGCTTCGCGCAAGGCCAGCACTGCATTTTCCGCTGCCAAATTAGCCAACGCTTTTTTAGCACCGCGTTTCGGTACATAAACTGTAACTTTGTGTCCACTGCATTCGCTAAAGTACCTGGACAACAATTCCTGTTCTTGGGCTTCTTCCGCTAAAATAATACAAGGTGGCACCACAGCTGCCCGCGAATAGTATTCTTTCAAAAAAGCGCTAACCAGTTGGGCCCGCTCGTAACCCTCAGTATCTTTGAGGAAAAAAGACTCCCGACCAGTCAACTTGCCGTCTCGGACTTGAAATACCTGCACACACGCTTCGGCCACTCCACGGGCCAATGCAACAACGTCTTGATCTTCACCGCCCAGCGACACCACTGTTTGCTTGGCAAGCACGCGCTCTACGGCCGTCGCCTGATCCCTAAGCTGAGCCGCATCTTCAAACCTCAGTTCCTGGGCCGCTATTTCCATACGTTCCTGAAGTCGCTTTAAGATAACATCTTGGCGGCCTTCCAGAAACAAAATCAGCTCTTGCACCAACTCCTGGTACTTAGCTGACGACACCGCTTTTTGGCAGGGTCCCAAACAGCGTTTAATATGAAAATTAAGGCATGGCCTCTCCCGGCGGGCAAAATCATGGGGACTGCAGGTACGCAAGGGAAAAATCTTCTTTAAAAGTTGCAGGGTTTCATTTAAAGCACCTACATCGGCATAGGGACCAAAATAGCGGGCACCGTCGTTCTTAATCCGTCTCGTTACCAGCAGTCGGGGGTATTCTTCGTTTAGGGTCAACTTAAGATAAGGATACTGCTTATCGTCCCTCAGCAATATATTGTAACGTGGTTGATGAGTTTTAATAAAGTTGCATTCTAACGACAGCGCTTCTATTTCGGAACTGGTAACAATATATTCAAAGTCCTGAACATGCTCTAACATAGCTTTGACTTTGGCTGGATGATCCTGGCCCCGAAAATACGATCGCACCCGGTTCTTTAAGTTAACAGCTTTCCCCACGTAAATAATATTGTCCCGATGATCCTTCATCAAATATACACCTGGCTGTTCAGGCAACAATTCTACTTTCTTTTCTAAATCCATGTTAGCCACCCCACACTATTAGCGTCCCGCCAAACTAGTGTTGTCTGCCAACACCCGGCTAAGAAACTGGCCGGTATAAGAATGAGCACAGCTGGCAATTTCCTCCGGTGTCCCAGTCGCTACTACTTGGCCGCCTCGCTGGCCTCCTTCAGGTCCTAGATCTATTACATAATCCGCCGCTTTGATAACATCTAAATTATGTTCAATCACTAGTACCGTATTACCTGTATCCACTAACCGTTGCAGTACCTGGACTAGTTTTTCAATATCAGCAAAATGCAGTCCGGTGGTAGGTTCATCTAAAATATAGAGGGTGCGGCCGTTGGAACGCCGGGAAAGCTCCGTGGCCAGCTTAATGCGCTGGGCTTCCCCACCCGATAACGTGGTAGCTGCCTGTCCTAAACGAATATAGCCTAACCCAACGTCGTATAAGGTCTGTAATTTTGTCGCTACCCGGGGCACATTAGCAAAGAAAGCCAACGCCTCGGTAACAGTCATATCCAGCACATCGGCAATGCTTTTACCCTTGTACTTTACCTCCAACGTTTCCCGGTTGTATCTTTTGCCTTTACAAACCTCACAAGGAACATAGACATCTGGTAAAAAGTGCATTTCTATCTTTAGAATACCATCGCCACGGCAAGCCTCACAACGGCCGCCGCGTACATTAAAGCTAAAACGGCCAGGTTTATAGCCACGCATTCTGGCCTCAGGGGTAAGGCTAAACAGCTCCCGGATAGGGTCAAAGGCACCGGTGTAAGTGGCCGGATTCGACCGGGGCGTACGGCCAATGGGTGTCTGGTCGATAGCAATTACTTTATCCAGATTCTCTTCTCCTAAAATATCATCATGGCGTCCCGGCTGCCGACGGGCTTTATTAAGATCCCGTGCCAGACGTTGATATAAAATATCATTTACCAAAGTACTCTTACCCGAACCAGAAACACCAGTTACGCAAACAAACACTCCCAGCGGAATCTGGACATCAATTCCTTTAAGGTTATGCTCTGCTGCTCCTAGAATAGTTAACCAATTGCCTTGAGGTTGCCGCCTTACAGTTGGCACCGGTATACATCGCCGTCCACTAAGATACTGACCGGTAAGAGACTGCGGACAAGCCTTTATGTCGTTCAACGATCCAGCTGCTACCACTTCGCCACCTTGTTCTCCTGCCCCGGGCCCAATATCTACTAAGAAATCGGCTGCGGCCATGGTTTCGGCATCATGTTCTACCACAATCACAGTGTTACCCAAATCGCGCAAATCTTGTAAGGTTTGAAGCAGCCGCTTATTATCGCGTTGATGCAAACCAATACTAGGTTCGTCCAAGATATATAAGACACCCGTTAGGCCCGACCCAATTTGTGTCGCTAACCGAATGCGCTGGGCCTCACCACCAGACAAACTACCTGCTACCCGGTCTAAGGTCAAATAGTCTAACCCCACATTCACTAGAAAGCCTAGGCGGGCCCGAACCTCTTTTAGCACCCGAGCCGCTATCAATTGCTCTCGGTCCGTTAGGTTTAACGAAGCAAAAAACTGCTCGGCTTGGCCCACCGACAAGGCAGTCACTTCGGCAATGTTTTTGTTTCCAATGGTCACTGCTAAAGCTTCTGGTTTCAACCTCTTGCCTTGACAGGCAGGACAAGGTCGCGTACTCATATACTCTTCGTACTCACTACGGGCTGTATCGGACTGAGACTCCCGGTACCGCCGCTGTAATATGGGTATAACCCCTTCAAAATCAGTGGTGAAAACATGGGACTCACCCCAGCGGGTTTCATAATTTACCCGAAAACGCTCGCCGCCGTTTCCATATAAAATAAGATCCCGTTTTTCCGGTTCTAAATCAGAAAACGGTACCTCGGTACTAAATCCATAATGACGGGCTAACGCCTCCAAAATTTGCGGATAATAATTCGCCGACCGGCTAAATGGAGCAATTGCCCCTTCGGCAATGGACTTGGTAGGATCGGGAATAACAAGATCAGGGTCAATTTCCATAGTAATACCTAGTCCGGTACAAGTGGGACAAGCTCCATAGGGACTATTGAAGGAAAAAAAGCGGGGCGATAATTCTTCGAAGTTAAAACCACACTTAGAACAGGCAAAGTTCTGGGAGAAAGTGAATTCCTCGCCCCCTACCACCGCAACCAACACCAGACCACCGCTTAGACCCAGGGCCAGTTCTAGTGAATCAGCCAGGCGCTTGCCGATGTCGCTTCTTATTCGCAGCCGGTCCACCACCACTTCCAGTGTATGTTTCTTGTTCTTTTCCAGTTTAATCTCCTCAGACAAATCTCTAATTTCGCCATCGACACGCATGCGAACAAAGCCATTGCGCTTAGTTTCTTCGATAATGCGTTGATGCTCACCTTTGCGTCCACGAACGAGAGGAGCCAAAATAAGCACTTTAGTTCCTTCTGGTAGCTGTAACACGCGGTCTACCATCTGATCTACCGTTTGCTGCTCAATGGGGCAACCGCAGTGAGGGCAATGAGGCTGTCCGATCCGAGCAAAAAGCAACCGCAGATAATCATAGATCTCCGTCACCGTGCCAACAGTAGAACGGGGATTATGACTGGTGGTTTTCTGGTCAATAGATATGGCCGGTGATAAACCCTCAATATAATCCACATCGGGTTTATCCATTTGACCCAAGAATTGGCGGGCATATGCTGACAACGATTCCACATAGCGGCGCTGCCCTTCCGCATAAATCGTATCAAAGGCCAGCGAGGACTTTCCTGAACCCGATAGTCCAGTAATCACCACTAATTTATTCCGCGGTAAATCAAGGTTTATGTTTTTGAGATTATGCTGCCGGGCACCCCTAATGCGAATATAGTCCTCTGCCATGCTGGTCTTAATCCTCACTTTCGTTACATCAGCTTTCTCGCCCTTCATTATACCATAATACATCCTAAAACCAAGATATATATTTGTAGACATTACTAATAAGTTTTTATGCTTTGGCCAAAAATTATCAACAAAGAGAGGGTTTCCCCTCTCTTACTCTGAGATATCTTCAATATTACAGTCAACAGGTCTAAGCATTAGACACATCTTTGCGCATTTTACTCAGCATTATCTGTCTCTCTACTGATGCCACAATCCGCCTGGTGTATATCACTGTATCTGGATTAACACTTATACTATCAATGCCCTGTTGTACCAAGAAAGTAGCAAACTCTGGATATTGGGATGGACCCTGGCCGCAAATAGAAACTGTCCGGCCATACTTGTGGGCAGCATTGATCAAAATGGCAATAGCGCGCTTAACCGCTGCGTTACGTTCATCAAAATAACCCATCCGATTAAGAATACCGGAGTCGCGATCGGCTCCCATGATGAGCTGTGTCAGGTCATTGCTGCCAATACTAAAACCGTCCACTTCCTGCGCAAACTCTTCCGCTTCAAAAACCACGGACGGTACTTCCGCCATAATCCATAACTTAAAGTTATTATCGCGAACTAACCCTTCAGCCGCCATAATAGCCTTCACCTTTTGGAGCTCCCAAGTAGTACGAACAAATGGTAGCATCACCCACACATTGCTCAGTCCAAATTCTTCTCGCACTTTACGGATAGCTTGACATTCCAAGCGAAAACCTTCCTCATACTCAGGGGAAATATAGCGGGCCACACCTCGCCAACCAATCATAGGATTATTCTCCACCGGCTCTACTTCTTCACCACCCTTTAACCCTCGAAATTCATTGGTACGAAAATCGCTAAGCCGTACCACCACCGGGCGGGGAAAAATAGCTTGTGCCACGGTGCTTATTCCTTCTGCCATCTTTTCTACTAAGATATCCCCCTGTCCCGTCCGCACCAAATACATGGGATGGGCCCCCACCATATCGGAAAAAATAAATTCAGTGCGCATCAGACCAATACCGTCAAACGGCAAAGCGTGATACTTGCTAATCAGCGATGGCTGACCTAAGTTCATGTAAATCTTGGTGGCGGTAACCGGTGTCAACTGAGATAGCAAATCTTCGCTAATAACATTATTTGTGCTGAAACTACTCTCTTTGGCCTGTTGTTCCATCTTGATTTCGCCAGCATAAACCACACCACAGGTGGCATCTACTGTAACCCGACTACCTTCAGTCAGCACCTGGCTAGCTACTTTAGCCCCGACAATACAAGGAATTCCCAATTCCCGTGACACAATGGCAGCATGACAGGTGCGTCCCCCTTCGTCGGTGACCACAGCACTAGCCTTACGCATCGCTGGCACCATATCAGGGTTGGTCATTACTGTTACCAGAACATCCCCTTCTTCAATGCGGTCAATCTCACTGATATCTTTTATGTTTTTTACTACTCCGCTGCCTATACCGGGAGATGCAGGCAATCCCCTTACCAATACAGTGGGATTGCTAGGCGTTTCCTTAGCCACGGTTTTCTTTTCCTCCTTCAAAGTGGTAATGGGACGGGCCTGTAAAATATACAATTCACCTGTATCGTCATCGAAAGCCCATTCAATATCCTGGTAACAGCCATAATGGGCTTCGATTTGGCGTCCAAATTGTGCCAGCTGTATAATTTCAGTCTCGGTTAAACATTGTTCTTTTACCTTATCTGGTCCCAGGTGTTTGGCCACACTAACTTTTACAACACCAGATCCATTATCGTTACGATTAATAATCATTACTGTTTTTTCGGCTATATTTTTGTCTATAATAGAAAGCATTTGTTTATCTACTAGATACTCATCAGGAGTAACTGTACCAGATACGATAGCTTCGCCTAAACCCCAGCTAGCATTAATCATTATCTGCTCGGTATGGTTGGTTACAGGATTAGCAGTAAACATTACTCCTGATTTATAGCTGTTAACCATTTTCTGAATTACCACGCTAAGTGATACATCTAGATGATTAAATCCTTGTTTTTCGCGATAATATACGGCTCGATCTGTCCATAGCGACGCCCAGCACTGACGCACATGCTCCACCACTGAATGAGAACCACAAATATAAAGATAAGTATCTTGCTGCCCAGCAAAGGAAGCCTCCGGTAAATCCTCAGCAGTAGCAGAGCTGCGTACCGCCACCGGCAGATTTTCCCTGTTTACCCGTTGACTAAGCTCGGCATAAGCCTTCTTTACTTCCACTGCAATATCCTCTGGGACAGGGGCCTGCATTATAAGCCGCCGAATTGCCGCACTCTTAGCTTGTAGTTGCCTAGAATCCTCCACATCTAAATTTTGTAGCAGGCTTGCTATATCTGTTTCTAGGTTAGCAGCTTTCAAAAATTCTTGATAGGCTGCCGCTGTTACGCAAAATCCGGGTGGGACTTGTATCTGGGCCTGGATTAACTCCCCTAAATTAGCCCCCTTCCCCCCCACCAGCGGCAGGTCATTCTTAGTTACTTCATGCAACCATTTGATGTACCGATACTGGTGCAAGGTAAATCCTCCCTTTTCTAATTATGGTTACATTATAGCACATTTATAATAATGTGCTATACTATTATTCTTTTTCTTAGGGCAGCATGCTTGCAATTTTATTATAGCTACTCATATTTTGCTGTGAGAAGCATAAATTAGCCCCGCCTCTGCTTTCTGATCTGAGTTGAAAGCAAAGGCGGGGCTTTTTTCTATAAATCTATAGTCCTAGTAGTTCACTAATACGTGCCCGGTCAAAACCTACCACCACATCGTCGCCAATTTTGAGTGTTGGTACAGCTGAACGACCACCAGTTGCAGTTAGCATTTCTTGACGTGCTTCCCGATCAACAGCTACGTTCTTCTCAACAAAGGCTACATTATGCTGGGAAAGAAACTCTTTCACCAATGTGCAATAGGGTCAAGTGGGCGTAGAATACACTATCACCGGAATTTGTATCGTCATGTTTATACCTCCCTTATTCCCTTTAATTTATTTTACCCGCTCTTTCGCTATTTGTACAGGATTATTTTGCCATAAGTGAAGTTAATGGTAAATTCAACCCTACTTTTCTAATAAAAGTTTGGCCTCGAGCAAGATATCCCTGAACTTAGCAGCTTCTTCAAATGCTAGGTGCTTAGCAGCAGCATGCATTTTCTCTTCCAATTCATTGATCCACTGCTGCAATTCTGTTCTTGACATAGCCTTAATACTCTTACCATAGGGCAGATACTCTTCTACCGTCTCCGCCACCTTCGTAGCTTCAATTACATCACGCACAGCTTTTTGCACCGTTTGGGGCGTAATATTATGGTCCAAGTTATACTGTGTCTGGATCTGGCGCCGTCGATTGGTTTCCTCCAGCGCTCGTCGCATGGAATCGGTGATGGTATCAGCATACATAATCACCATACCTTCTACATTGCGGGCTGCTCGGCCAATAGTTTGAATCAAAGACCGCTCTGACCTTAGAAAGCCTTCTTTATCAGCATCCAAAATAGCCACCAGTGAAACTTCCGGCAAATCCAGACCTTCCCGCAGCAAATTAATACCCACCAATACATCAAACTCCCCTAACCGAAGATCGCGAATTATCTCCATCCGTTCCAGGGTAGCAATATCAGAATGTAGATAACGCACTTTTACCCCGGCATCCAGCAGATAATCAGTTAAATCTTCTGCCATTCGTTTGGTTAGGGTAGTTACCAACACCCGCTGCTTTTTATCCGCTCGCAACCGGATTTCGTGGAGCAGATCGTCAATCTGCCCCGTGGTCGGACGGACAGAAATTTCTGGATCCACTAGCCCGGTAGGTCGAACCACCTGCTCCACCACTTGTTGGCTCACTTTAAGCTCAAATGGTCCAGGCGTGGCCGAAGTAAAAACAATTTGCTGGCTACGATTAATGAACTCGTCAAACACCAGCGGTCGGTTATCATAGGCCGATGGTAAACGAAAGCCATGTTCTACCAAGCTATCTTTACGGGACCGGTCGCCAGCATACATAGCATGGAGCTGAGGAATAGTCATATGGGATTCATCGATAATAGTCAAATAATCCGGTGGAAAAAAATCTAGTAACGTATAGGGTGGTTCTCCGGGGGCTCGGCCGGTAAGATGACGGGAGTAGTTTTCTATTCCTTTGCAGTATCCTACCTCGGCTAGCATCTCTAGATCATAATTGGTCCGTTGTTCTAACCGATGAGCCTCAAAATATTTTCCTTTGGCGTTCAGCTCAGCCAAACGCTGCTCTAGTTCAGCCTCAATACTCGCAATGGCTCGCTGACGAGTGGCAAGTGATGTCACATAGTGACTGGCCGGATAAATAGCTACATGGCTTCGTTCGCCTATTATTTCGCCAGTTAGCGTGTCAAATTCCAACAGCGAATCAATTTCGTCACCAAAAAACTCTACCCGAATAGCACGAGCGGTGGCACTGGCAGGAAAGATTTCGATAACATCACCGCGCACTCGAAACTTGCCGCGAGTAAGCTCCAGCTCATTTCTGCCATACTGCATGTCCACCAGTTTTCGCAGCACTTCATCCCGATCGCGTTCGGATCCACGCCGCAAAGATAGCACTTGCTCCTGATACTCTTTTGGTGAACCTAACCCATATATGCAAGACACGCTGGCCACCACGATCACATCTTTCCGCTCCAACAAAGCACTGGTGGCCGAATGACGTAGTTTATCAATTTCATCATTTATAGACGCATCTTTCTCAATATACGTATCCGTTTGTGGAATATAGGCTTCTGGCTGATAGTAGTCATAATAACTAACAAAATATTCCACAGCATTCTCAGGGAAAAACTCTCGGAATTCGCTGCATAACTGGGCAGCTAAGGTTTTGTTATGAGCAATTATCAAAGTAGGTTTTTGCACAGCCTCAATTAAACCTGCCATGGTAAAAGTCTTGCCGGAACCAGTTACTCCCAGTAAGGTCTGATATTTATATCCTTGTCTTACCCCAGCAGCCAGGGCGGAAATAGCCTTTGGTTGATCACCACTGGGTACCAGCTCGGTGATCAGCCGAAACTTCTCCTTCATAGCACCACTTCCTTTGCTGCCTATGACAACTCACCACTCTCTTAGCCCATTAGATTGCATCCATTGTAACATAATCTTAAACTAGTCAGCAATAAAAAAGCGGGGCCACCTAGTAGCCCCTTCGTACACCGTCTCATAAGCTTACGGTTTTTCTTCGATCTTTACCAGTCTAAGCAAAGTACGACCATCACGGTATATTTCTAAGCCAACGCTGTCACCAATTTTCTTTTTCTGGATAGTATCAACTAAATCTTCAGCGTCTTCAATGACCTCGTCATCTACTTTACGGATAACGTCTCCTACCTGTAAATTAGCTTTGGCTGCTGGACTACCGCTAATAATTTCACCTATAATGGCTCCTCGCCGATCAGGTAGCTTAAAATACTGCTGTATGTCAGCGGTAATATCCAACACCGACACCCCAAGCCAAGGTCGAACAACTTTACCTTGAGTCCGTAAAGAATCCATCACTTCTTTGGCTGTATTGATAGGAATAGCAAACCCCAAACCTTGACCGGCAGCATTAACAGCCGTATTAATACCAATTACTTCTCCGTTGAGGTTCAGTAGCGGTCCACCACTATTACCCGGGTTAATAGCAGCATCGGTTTGTAGCAGATTCTTATATATGCGGTCTTGTACGGGTACCGGTCGACCTTTAGCACTCACTACTCCCACTGTAACTGTGTGGTCAAGCCCGTAGGGATTACCGATGGCAACTACCCATTCTCCTACACGGGTAGCATCGGAATTACCTAGCTTTGCTGTGGGCAATGGCTTAGGGGCATCAATTTTCAATATCGCTAAATCTAATTCTTTGTCTGTCCCCACCACCTTGGCCGGAAAAGCATTATCGTAGCCAGAAACGGTAACTTTTACCTCATCAGCTGCGTCTATCACATGCTCATTGGTTAAAATGTAGCCATCAGAACTTATGATAAACCCACTACCTAAACCTTGACTCCGCCGTTCTTTAGGAACAGATGGCACTCCTTGACCAAAAAAGTAGCGGAAGAAGGGATCGTCAAAAAAGGGATCAATTCCTTGACTTTTTTGGATTACGGTAGTATTAATCATAACTACTGACGGGCCTACTTGTTCAACTATATCGGCGATTGTATTGGGATTTCCCCCTGGGACATAGTTTAGGGCCGCCTGCGACGCTTCCTGAGTCGGAGCAGCTTGCACCTGTCCAGTACTTTTATCTCCCTGCCCTGTCGCAGAATTAAAGGCTGCTGTGCACCCAGCGGTAACAATAACCCCAATCAGAAGAGCAACCACAGCTACCGAAAAATATCTTTTGTTTTGGCTGAAGCGGTGCCAGAAGTTACCCATCTGACTTACACCTCCTAAATCATTACTCTCTTCATTTATAATTGTACTACTCAACTTAGCCTTTTGTCCATAATAACAGGTACCATTTCACAAAACCTTCAAGATTATAGTCTACTTGCCGCTAAGGAATAATAAAACTGCCCGCTTTTTGGCTAGTTCCGAAAATCGGGCAGTTAGTGTGCTTGTTTTAACTTATGCCTCTATAATTATAGTGCTGTTGTTTTTTCTTGGACTTTTTTGGCCCTAATCCACTGAATAAAAAATCCCACTACTAACAATGCCAAACCAATAAAATCGGTAAAGGTTCCTGGATCTACCATGAGCAGGCCACCTGCCAACAGCAACAGCCGCTCGGGCCAAGTGGCATCAGTAAATAGATATCCAGCCACAGCTGCGCCAATACCCAGCATGCCGATTATAGACGTTGTCATTACCCGTAATACTACCGGTAGGGTAGCATCAATCATAAGTAGCGCTGGCGACATAACAAAAATATAGGGAACCAAAAATGCCGCAATGGCTAATTTAGAAGCATTAATACCTGTTTGCATAGGATTGCCCTTGGCAATTCCTGCTCCGGCATAAGCTGCCAGTGCTACGGGGGGAGTAACGTCAGCAATAATACCGAAATAAAAAGCGAACATATGTGCTGCCATTGTAGGCACACCAAGGCGCAGTAAAGCGGGAGCTGCAATAGTAGATGTGATTACATAGTTGGCTGTAGTGGGAACACCCATACCGAGGATAATAGAAGCAATCATGGTAAAGAACAGGGTCGGTAATAATTTACCTCCAGCCAAGTCCACCAAAGCTGTTGCCATCTTCAAGCCTAATCCCGTTTTGGTAACAACACCAATGATAACCCCAGCTGTAGCACAAGCAATCACCACACCTAGAGCACCACGAGCTCCTTGTTCTAATCCATCTACCATATCCTTAAAGGTAATCCGAGTTGACCGACGTAGCATACAAGCTACAATAGCCAATAAGATAGCCCATAGAGCTGCTTTCATCGGTGTACGTCCGGTAACTAGCAAATAGACAATCCCCACCAGTGGTAAGACCAAGTGGCCTCTTTCTATAAGCAGCGGCCCTACTTTAGGCAGTTGTTCCCGGGGTATCCCTTTAAGCCCCAACCGCCTAGCCTCTAAGTGCACCCCTGTCCAAATACCAATATAATATAAGACTGCCGGGATTACCGCTGCTTTCACCACATCAATATAAGGAACACCGGTAAACTCCGCCATGAGAAACGCTGCTGCCCCCATAATAGGCGGCATTAACTGGCCGCCAGTAGAAGCAGCCGCTTCCACTGCCCCAGCAAACTCAGGACTGTAACCCAAGCTTTTCATCATGGGGATCGTAAAGCTACCAGTACCGGCTACATTGGCCACCGAACTACCGGACACCGTCCCCATGAGCGCACTAGAAAGAACTGCTACCTTGGCCGGGCCCCCACTGGCCCAACCAGCTATAGCATTGGCCAGATCAATAAACAACTTGCCCATCCCTGTCTTTTCTAGATAAGCTCCAAATAGGATAAACAAAAAGATAAAAGTTGATGACACTCCAAGGGGAATACCAAAGATACCTTCTGTTGTATAATACAGATGGTACACTAACTGGTCTAAACCTACACCTTTATGCGCTAGAATTCCAGGCATAGTAGGTCCTAAGAAAGCATAGACCAAAAAAATACAAGCCACCACTACAATCGGTATCCCCACCACCCGCCTGGCAGCTTCTAACACAAATAAAACACCAATAGTGCCTACAACTAAGTCGGCTGGGGTAACTTGGCCAGCTCTAAGTACCAAGTCTTGATAACAGAACACAATATAAAGCGGAATAGCTCCGGCTACTATAGCCAGTAATATATCTACTGGATGCAGTTTGGTACGGGACCAACTCTTTTTTGTAGGATAGAGCAGAAATACCAATACCATCCCGAAAGATAAGTGTATTGCTCGCTGAATTTGGGCATCCAGCACACCAAAAACAGCTGTATATAACTGAAATAAAGAAAAACAAATGGCAATGGCACTTATCGCTCGGCTAGCAATACCTGTTAAACGCCGATAATCCGACTCCCGGTCGTATTTAGCCAAAAACTCTTCAATGTCAATTGCCTCTTGCGGTTGAACCTTAGGCGTATCGACCAAACCACTATTCCCCCTCGCTCAGTTTGTAGCGCAAAGCCTGAAACGGCGATAGACTGATAGCCCTTAATTTTATTACGGAACCAGGGGCAAAAAAATCATTAAACCTATAAGTCCGGCCACGTACTATTAGCGCTTGCTCAGCGACAGGCATGGCTCTCAAGGCTAATTCAGGAAAATGTCTGTTCTGTCCGGTTAAGTAAAACTGTCCCCCTCGGTTAGTGAACTGCCCTTCTCCTATCATAAACGGTAAGCCAACTCCCAATGACTCATATCTAGTCCGGCACAATACCAATTCTTTGTTTTTTCCGAGCACAAAATCCTCCCAGCATAGTGTCTTTTGTACAGAGTGACGGTAAACTAAGGTGAAATGCCCCCTTAGTCCCAGAAAAGGCTGTAATACAAGCTGGTCGCAACTATCAGTTACACTAAGATAAGGTAGTGGCCACAAAACCAATACCAGCACTAATAGCATTGCTACCACTAACAACCAATGTGCTTTCTTCATATTAGAGCTGGGCACTGGACTAACCAGTGCCCAGTCACCTCCAACTTCAGACCTTCCCACACCTATATCTGTCACTGCCACTGTGTGATACTTGCAGCTTTATTTGTCCTATTTGTCCTATTCCTTGAAATACTTTTCAGCACCTGGATGTAGCTCCACTGACATACCATCGAGCGCCTTTTCTTTGGTGATCAT
>JAAYWY010000032.1 GCA_012516165.1 Bacillota bacterium | reverse complement strand
GTCCTTGTTCAATATGAAGTTCAAGAAAGGCTTTAAGTTCTTCCGGTCGGCGGCGCGCTGTGGCAATTTTAGCTAGTTGCGCACCGTTTTGGCTGGCCGCTTCTTTTAGGGTGATGCCGGTGTTGTCTTTTAGCTCCAGCCATTGGTTTACATCGCCTAAACCGGCCATGACTTTACTGCCTAAGGTAGCTATCCCAAATCGGCTGGATTCTTCAGCCACAAAAACAATCACCTCTAGGGGGTGTTTGGTGGTGAGATTATACTGGCGCATGGCCCGCACGGCTGCTACTGCTGCAACTACACCGGCGACGCCGTCGTAGTTGCCTCCCTGGGGTACTGAATCTAAATGGGATCCTGTGGCTACAGCTGGGAGGGAATTGTCTTGGCCAGGGAAACGGGCGATAAGGTTCCCGATGGCATCCTTTCGGACGTTACCCCCTAACTCACTGAGCCACGAAGCAATGCAGCGATGAAGCTCTGCTTCTTCTGGGCTAAAGGCCAACCGCTTTACGCCGCCTTCCGGCAGGGCGCCTATAGGAGCCAAACTGTTTAGATCTTGGGCCAAGGCCTGTTTATTGATTAACGGATTATCGAGCAAAGCGACTATCCTCCTTTACAGCGATAACCGTGTGGCCATCGTTGGTGAGCCTAAAGTAGTACTTCGACTTGGGTGTAGGGCATACATTTGTTAGGGCGAATAAACTAAGGTTGGTGTCTTTATAAAGGAGGACAATTGCATGCTCGTATCGCAGTAAGGCCTAAGAGCTTCTTTAGGAATGTATCAGGAATCGGTGTCGTTGCTACTAAACGGATATAAGCTGGCGATTTTTAAAGCTAAATATATTTGGAAGCGCTGGTCAGTAGAAGAAAGATCGCAGTTTAAAAGTTCAGCTACTCGCTCTAAGCGATAGCGAACAGTGTTGGGATGAACAAACAGGGCCTTGGCCGTGGCATTGATATCTTCGTTGTGGCGAAAGTATGCGGCTAAGGTTTCAATAAAATTAGTGCTTTGCTTTTTATCATATACAGCTAAAGGACCGAGTATTTCGTTGCGCAAAGCAAGGAGTTCATCTTGATCAGAATGGGAACAAAGCAGCCGATATACACCTAACTGACTGTAACAAAATACTTGTCTGCGGCCATGGGCTTGGCGTCCGAAAAGAATGGCTTGCCGGGCTTGACTAAAGCTTTTGCCCACATTTCTTATGCCAGTGTATGGTTGGCCGATACCTCCGGTAAAGTGCAATGTTGGGAAAGCTCGCTTTAGGTGTAGCAGGATATCCTGGGCCATTTTATACGCAGCAGCGATGATGGTATCACTAGATTCCCCTTGAGGCCAAATAGTTAGAATAACCAGGCTGTCACTTCGTTGAGCTACCACAAAGGGTAGTGAGCTGTGGGCTTTAAGGTAGGAATTTAAGTCGCGCTGCAGTCTTAATTTAAGGATTTGTACTTTTTCTTCAGTTAGCTCGGCCTGTTCAATGCTGCGCCAAAACTGGTCCACGTCAAATACTATGGGCAAACACGGCTGGGTCAAGTTAAGTCCCAAATACCGAGCGCGTTCCATCATAGCTGTATCCGACTTAAAATCTTGTGTAATCAGTTCTTCCACAAAACTGTTCACGTGTTGACGTTCTAGCTCAGCCCGGCTGTGAAGCTTCATGATTTCTGTGGCCATAAGTGCTGTACCGTGGTCTAAGATCGCCTGGCTGGTGGCTGACAAGCCTGGGTTGTGCTGGTAGTTTTCCACCGTTAAAAAGGCATAGGCAGAAGAGCGGCACATGATGGGAATAACTAGCGACGGGACGTTTATGCCTTCTCGATTGCGTACCAAAAATATAGGGTGACAGGTATTATGCAAGTATCTGATGGTTTCAAGCCCCAGTGGAGTAAGCGGTTCCTTGTCTTTAGGAGCAGACAGCACAAGATCCAGCTCTGGGCACTCTAAGGTAAGGTCGCAACCCACTAATCTTTGTAAAGTCGATAGTGCGGCCTCTAGTCCTTGATCGCTTAAAATTACTTCCTGTAGCCAACGAAATGCCATATCAGCTTGCCGTAAGACACCAGCGGTATGATCCAATAGGTGTTCCATTAAAGGGTTAATAATATCAATATAAGTGATATGTTCGGGAATGTCGATCAAAGGAAAAGACAGTTCATTGGCAGCTGCCTTCATTTCGGTGGGCAGATCCTTTACATAACGATTAGTCTTAACGGCCAAGGCGGCACAGCCAAGCCGAGCGATATCACGGACCAATTTGATTTGGGCGTCAGGGTCATCTTTCATGCAATACAAGCTGGTGATAATAAAATCATTACCTTTTAACCATTGAATAAGATCTGGTACTTCCATAACAGTAACATGGTTTATCTGACGTTTGAGACCTGCTGTTCCTGCTACTACCTTAGCTTGGGTAAGGGGGTTTAGCGAGAGGGCCTGCTGGACCGTGAACATGGGTAATACCTCCTGTGCGCCTAGAAAAATAAGCGGCTGCATAAAACTTATACAATCTACCCTAATTGTACACTACTAGCTAGCAGTCTGGAATGAATATTTTGTCAGCACTGGGAAGATGAATAAAGCGCAGGGTAATTACCAATGATAGAGGCGAAAAGATAGGTAATGAGGTGCGAGTGTCGGTATGGGGGAGAAGATAAGAGGAAAATTACTGGTGATTGGTGGGGCCGAGGATAAGGAAGGCCCTTGCCTGATTTTACGGCGTTTTTTGCAGCTAGCTGGAGGTGATAAGGCTACGGTGGCTATAGTTACCACGGCCACAAAGCAACCCCATGAGGTAGCGGAAAAATACAGCCACCTTTTTTTACGTCTGGGTATCCTTAAAGTGGTACATCTTAATATTAGTGACCGACCAGCTGCCCATAGTCCCCAAATGATTGATAATTTGGCTCGTGTATCAGGGATTTTTCTCACCGGAGGTGATCAATTACGTCTAACTAGTATTCTTGGGGGAACACCAGTGGGTGGGGCTATTCATACTGCCCTGCGGCAAGGAACAGTGTTGGCTGGAACCAGTGCCGGGGCGGCAGCCATGACCGATATCATGATTGTTTCCGGCCGGGAGGAAAGTGCTCCCAAGAGGTCCAGTGTGCGCTTGGCACCGGGCCTGGGCTTTCTGGAAGAAGTAGTGGTAGATCAGCATTTTGCTGAGCGGGGCCGCATTGGGCGCCTGCTGGCTGTGGTTGCCCAAAATCCCTATATTCTGGGCTTAGGATTAGACGAAGATACGGCCGTGGAATGTGATCCGGCCGGTTTTTTTACGGTTATTGGCTCGGGAGCGTGTACAGTGGTAGATGGATTGACCATCAATTATAGCAATGTCTCTGCAAGCAGTATAGGCGAACCCCTGGCCTTAACTCAAGTGACATTACATGTCTTGCCAGCTGGCTACTCGTTTGACCTTGAGAGTCGAAAGCCACAGTGGATTAAGGAGGAAAACTGACAGTGCAGATTGTGGATATTTTTGTGTACAGCGGCCGAAACATCTATAGCCATTATCCTGTAATCAAAGTTATGTTAGATCTGGGAGCCTACGCTGACAAAACCACGGACCAGTTACCTCTTTTTACGGATCAATTGCTATCCCTGATACCTACGTTGCGGGAGCATTATTGCTCGCGTAGCACGCCCGGTGGTTTTGTCCAGCGTCTCAAGGAAGGTACTTACTTGGGCCATGTGGTGGAACATATTATCCTGGAACTGCAAAGCTTAGCTGGTTTTTCCGTCATTTATGGCAAAACAAGGTCCACCTCTGACCCGAAAGTCTACGAAATTGTGGTGGAGTATCAGGCGGCAGCAGCGGCCGAAGAGGCCGCCCACCAGGCGGTACTTATAGTAAATGCTCTATTAGAGGGAAAAACGCCACCGGAGGTAAAGGTGGTTGTCAAAAGATTGCAGGATCTTGCCGCCTACTTAGAATTAGGCCCTACCAGTCAGGCGTTGGTTAAGGCTGCCCAAGATCGAAATTTTCCCGTGCTAAGATTAGATGATAACAGTCTTATTCAAATTGGTTACGGGGCAAAAGGGCGGCGGGTAGAAGCAGCCTTAACATCGCTTACGTCCTGCTTAGCGGTGGATATTGCCGGGGACAAATCTCGTACCAAGAATATTCTGCGGCGGTCGGCTATTAATGTCCCTGAGGGACAACTGGTGTTGTCAGAAGAAGAAGCAGTAGTTGCCTTTCGGATGTTAGGGGGGCCGGTGGTAATAAAGCCGGAGTCTGGCAATCAGGGTAAAGGTGTATCGCTAAACCTAAGGACTGTGGCCGAAGTTCGTGCCGCTTACACATTGGCCCAAAATTTCGACCGCCGGGTGTTAGTGGAAAAGTATATTTTGGGGCGTCATCTTCGGGCGTTGGTGATAAATGGCCGTACAGTGGCTGTAGCGGAGCGCTTGCCTGCTCATGTGATAGGCGATGGCTGCCATAATTTGCGCCAACTTATTGACTTAACCAACACTGACAGCCGACGCGGCGAAGGACACGAAAAAGTACTTACCAAAATTACCATTGACCCAGTGATGCTCATGGTTCTAGCCCGGCGCGGTCTCACTTTTGACTATGTGCCTTCGCCAGGGGAAATAGTATTTCTCCGTGAGAATGCTAACTTGTCTACCGGTGGCACGGCCTGTGATGTAACAGGCATGGTAAGCGGTGGTATTAAAGAAGCAGCGGAACGGGCAGCGCGAGTAGTAGGGTTAGACGTGGCTGGGGTAGATCTGGTGGTACCGGATTTTGCTGCTCCAGCAGCGGCGGTGACGGTAATTGAGGTCAATGCTGCTCCTGGCCTACGTATGCATATTGCTCCTAGCGAAGGGACAGCACAACCGGTGGCTGAGGCCATTGTTAATTATCTGTTTCCGCCGGGTACCAGTGGTCGTATTCCGCTAGTATCGGTTACCGGCACCAATGGTAAAACCACCACTGTGCGCCTTATTGCTCACATTTTAAAAGGTACTGGCTTAAAAGTTGGCCTAACTTCTACTGACGGTGTTTATATTGGCGAAAGCTGCGTTTGGAGCGGGGATAATGCCGGTTATCGTGGTGCCCGGCTGTTGTTGGAAGACCCCATGGTGGAGGCAGCAGTGCTGGAAACGGCTCGCGGCGGTCTTATCCGCGATGGCTTGGCCTATGATTGGGCCGATGTGGGTGTTATCACTAACATTAGCGAAGATCATCTTGGCCAATACGGGATTGATAGTCTGGAGGATTTGGCCGAGGTAAAATCTTTAGTAATCGAAGCCATTTCTGATCATGGCTATGCTGTACTAAATGCCGATGACCCACTGGTGGCTTCTTTGGCTAATCAAACCCACTCTCAAATAATATATTTTAGCACCCAAGCTGGCAATTTGCTGGTTAACCAGCATATACAAAAAGGTGGGCGGGCAGTATATGTCGAAAATGGAATGATTGTAGCCCAAGAGAAAAAAGATCGTCAGCGGGTAGCTAAGGTTGGCCGGGTTCCTATTACCTTGCGGGGGCGAGCACAGCATCATCTGGCTAATGCCCTGGCTGCAACGGCAGCTGTCTGGGGGTTAGGAGTTCCCATAGCTTTGGTGCGCCGTGGTCTGTATACTTTTTATCCCGACCTGAGCACTAATCCCGGACGAGCTAATTTATTTACAGTCGGCCATACCAGGGTATTAGTGGATTACGGACACAACGTGGCCAGTTACCAAAGTACCTTAGAGCTGGCGCGAGCGTTGGGCGGACGTTTGCTTCTGGGGGTGATTGGGGTACCAGGAGATCGCCCCGACGAGCTGATTGAACGGGTGGGTCAGGCGGCTGCAGGCTTTGATTATATTTATATCAAAGAAGATGAAGACCGCCGGGGTCGAGCAGCAGGGGAAGTAGCGGAGCTGCTGTTGAAAGGTGTACGTTCAGCCGGTGTTGCATCGGACAGGGTACGGGTGATATTACGTGAAGATGAAGCACTAAAGGCAGCACTAGCTGATAGCCAGCATGGTGATTTGGTGGTGGTATTTTATGAGAAACTGGAGCGTGTGCTGAAAGTAATTGAAGGAACAGGACAGCAGGGCTCTCGTTTTCAGCAAAATGTAAGTGGGTAAAAAGAGGAGTTTTTCTCGTGAGAGCTAATATGTATGGTAAAATGTAGAGAGTGTAAGTAATAAAAAAGACGTGCTACAAAAAAAGGGGGGGAAGTTAGTGCCCAGTTTTCCCGCTTGGGCTAAGCTGAATTTGGGGCTTAAGGTGGGTGCCAAGCGGCCGGATGGTTATCATGATATTATAAGTGTTATGCAAACAGTTTCCTTGGCTGACAAGGTAGAGCTGACGCCGAGAAGAGCAGGAGTTAGTCTAGAAGTAGTTGGTGCCGACTTACCGACTGACGATACCAATTTGGCTGTGCAGGCGGCCCATTTGATCCAAGATAAGTGTGGGGTCCCTAGTGGCGTACACATTAAGCTAACCAAGCATATTCCCCTGGCGGCAGGGCTAGCTGGCGGCAGTGCTGATGCTGCAGCGGTGCTGTATGGAATGAATGTCCTTTGGCGGTTGGGCTTAGGGAGCAAAGAATTAATGGAGCTTGGAGCTGCTATCGGCAGCGATGTCCCCTTTGCTCTCTTGGGCGGTACGGGTTTAGCTGAGGGCCGTGGAGAGATAGTGTCGCCACTTCCCCCTCTACCTAACTGTTATCTGGTACTGGCTTGTCCCAAAGTAGCTGTCTCCACTGCTTGGGCTTATAACGAGCTGGACTGCGGGAGGGCTTATTTTTCGCCACCAGTGGATATAAATTCCTTGGTGAAAGCCCTTAGTCTAGGAGACTTGGCCTTGGTAGCAGCGGGCATGGCCAATAGTTTTGAACCAGTGGTAACGACACACTTTCCCGTTATTAACGATCTAAAGCAAGCCTTGGTGGCAGCAGGGGCTAAAGCTGCCCTGATGTCCGGCAGTGGACCCACGGTATATGGTGTTTTTACTGAATTAACAGAGGCAAAACAGGCTATAAGCATTTTGAGTACCGATGTTATCACCTACTTGGCTCAGCCAGTAACGATAGGTGCGGGCCGCTTTCCCAAGGAGTGAAATACATTATATGAAGAAAATGTTAAATATTAATCTTAATTTAGGCAACTATTTACCCCTGTGGGAAGGGGTGTACCAGGTCATCAGGGAAGCTATTGTGGAAGGAACCTTGGCTCCAGGGCAGCATCTGGCGGAGCAGCAATTGGCTCAGGAATTAGGGGTCAGCCGGACACCAGTTAGAGAAGCACTGCGACGATTGGCACTGGAAGGCTTTGTGGTTATGGTGCCCCGGCGAGGTGCTTATGTGGCAGGTATGTCGCTTAAAGATATGAACGATGTCTTTGAGCTGCGCATGGCACTAGAAGGGCTAGCAGCGTACTTGGCTGCTCAAAGGATTACACCCCAAGAACAAACAGTACTCAAGGAAACACTAGAGCAGCTGGAGGTGGCAACAGCTGCTGATGATAAAGACCAAATCATCAGTACAGATACCCGTTTTCATGCTGTAATATACACAGCGAGTCGTAACCGACGTCTGATGCAAATTGTAGGTAACTTGTCGGACCAGATCCAGAGTTTTCGGCTGCAGTCGTTGTTTGCCCCGGGCCGACTTAAAGATACCATGCGGGAGCATAGACGCATAGTGTCAGCTATTGAACGGCGTGATAGTCAGATGGCGAGAAAGCTTGCAGAAGAACATATTCGACAGGCCGAAGTTAGTTTGCTAAAGAGCCGAGAGAAGACAAGCAGTGAGGGCGAAGGGAGTAATATAAGTGGTGGATGCATTGATTCTGGCGGGAGCGCCGAACAACAAGAAACTGACGGCGGTGAGTCCGGAATCATATGAAGCGTTAATTCCTTTGGCTGGCCGCCCCATGGTGGATTTTGTGGTGGCGGCATTAACTGACAGTTCCGCTATAAGCCGGATAATAATTGTGGGGCCCGAGGAACTAAGTTATCTTAAAGGAGAAAAGGTGACTGCGATTGTACCGTGCGGCGAGACGCTTATGGATAATCTGCGCCGGGGACTGGACGCTCTTCAGACTGAGGGGTTAGTTTTGTTGGCGACTGCTGATATCCCGCTTCTTACCACAGCGGCAGTAGACGACTTTTTAGCTCAGGCGCAACAATACCCCGCTGACTTTTATTACTCCATTGTAGAAAAAGGTGTTGGCGAGGCTAAGTATCCGGAAGCAAAAAGGACCTATGTACGATTAAAGGAAGGAACATTCACGGGCGGTAATCTCCTACTGCTTAATCCGCGTATTTTAGAGCAGGGTTGGGAGTGGGCCGAAGAAATGTATCGTTTGCGTAAGGAACCTCTAAAAATGTGTCGCCAGCTGGGTTTTGGTTTGTTAGTGCGGTTAATTTTAGGGCAGCTAACTATTACCAGTTTAGAACAGCGGTTTGAACAGCTGCTGGGAGCTAAGGGTAAGGCTATTATTTCCCCTTATCCTGAAGTAGGGATAGATGTAGATAAACCGGCTGACTATGAGCTGGCAGTTAAGTATATTGGTAAGGGTTCCTCGGTGGCTCTATAAACTGGGATTTTGCCAATTTTACCTTTAATAGCAGGGAACTGGATCTAAGAACGAGAAATATAGCTTTAGCAGAATGGGGGGATGAGGTTGGAGAGGAGACGCCGGGTAGAGCGACTTATTGCCCTGACTCGTTTTTTAGTGGAACACCCATGCCAACTGGTCCCCTTAAGTTCGTTTGCCGACGAACTAGGGGCCGCTAAATCCAGCTGAAGTGAGGATGTGGCGCTTATCAAAAGGATGCTGGATGATTTAGGACAAGGCTTTGTCGAGACTGTACCGGGGGCAGCTGGTGGTGTTCGTTACGTGCCGGAGCTAACAGGGCTTGAAGCTCGTGAGTTCGCACTTAAATTGGCGGCGGAGCTGGCACAAGAAAAGCGCTACCTACCCGGTGGTTTTGTCTATTTGACTGATTTGCTTTTTAATCCGGCACTTATGGAGAATATTGGTCGTATTTTTGCGACCCGTTTTCGTCCCCTGAAGCCGGAGTGGGTAGTAACAGTGGAGACAAAAGGTATTCCCGTGGCATTGTTTACAGCACGGGCACTGGGGGTATCGGCTGTTATCATTCGGCGGGAAAGCAGGGTGACCGAGGGGCCGGCTGTAAGTATTAACTATTTATCCGGTTCCACAAGGCACATACAGACTATGTCCTTACCGCGTCGAGCACTACCACCGGGAGCGCGAGTGGTCTTGGTGGATGATTTTATGCGGGCTGGTGGTACTGCCCGCGGCATGATGGACTTAATGGCCGAATTTGGGGCCACCGTGCTGGGTATTGGGATGCTGGTCACCATGCAAGAGCCGGAAACCAAGCTGGTACCAGATTATTTTTCTTTATTAGTCCTGAAAGAAGCGCCGGAGACGGGACAGAAATTAGTGGTGCGGCCAGCGGCCTGGCTGGAAGGGGGAAAAAATAACCATGCGGGTGGGGATTGTGGGTCTTCCCAATGTGGGGAAGTCGACCCTGTTTAATGCCTTAACCCAAGCTTCTGTGCCAGCCGAAAACTATCCCTTTTGCACTATTGACCCTAACGTGGGCCGGGCAGCAGTACCAGATGAACGACTGAGTAAGCTGGCAGATTTAATCGGCCCGGAAAAAGTAGTGCCAGCCACAGTGGATTTTGTAGATATTGCTGGACTAGTGAAAGGAGCCAGCCGGGGTGAGGGCTTAGGTAATCAGTTTTTGGGCCATATCCGCGATGTGGATGCCATTGTGGAAGTGGTTCGCTGTTTTAACGATCCTGATGTTTCCCATGTGGACCAAGTATTAGATCCCAGATCTGATATAGAAACCATAGAACTGGAGCTTATTTTAGCTGATTTAGAGGTAGTGAACCGACGCCGTGCGAAAATAGAACGACAAAAAAAGAGCGGCGAACGCTGCTATATAAAAGCCTATGAGTATTTAGACAGCTTGTTGCGTCATCTGGAGTCTGGTCATGTTGCCCGTACAGCACCTAGCATACCGGAAGGCCTAGAATATGAACTGGCTGATCTAAATTTGCTCACAGCCAAACCGCTGTTAATTGTGGCCAATGTTGGCGATGATGGTTTGTCAGGAGAAACTGCTCACCGTTGGGAACAGGTAAAGCAGGCGGCAGCCGAGCGGGGAGCAGGTGCCTTGTGGCTTGCTGCCAAATTAGAAGCCGAACTATGGGAACTGGCGCCGGATGAACGAGCTGTGTTTTTAGCCGAATTAGGGGCCAGTGAACCGGGGCTCTATCGACTATTACGAGAAAGCTTTAAGCTATTAGATTTAATAACCTTCTTTACCACTACAGGCGGACACGAGGTCCGAGCCTGGCCGATTAAGCGGGGAACGACAGCAGTGCAGGCGGCTGGTCAGATTCATACCGATATGGCCAAAGGATTTATCCGGGCCGAAGTGGTGGCTTATGATGATTTAATAGAAGCTGGTTCCTTTGCTGCTGTGTCCAAACTGGGTCGTATGCGCCTTGAAGGGCGTGATTACGAGGTACAAGATGGTGATATTATACATTTTCGCTTTAATGTTTAACTAAAGGGAGGAGTTAACATGAAAGAAAAAGTATCTACTTCTAAGGCACCTGCAGCTATTGGGCCCTATTCCCAGGCTATTCGCAGCGGTAACTTTGTTTATACTTCTGGTCAAATTCCCTTGGATCCAGCTACAGGCCAGCTAGTAGAAGGGGATATTAAGGCCCAAACCCGGCAGGTGCTAACCAACGTCAAGGCCATTTTAGAAGCTGCTGGCACTTCGCTGGCTAACGTAGTGAAGACCACCGTTTTTCTGAAGAATATGGCTGACTTTGCCGCCATGAATGAGGTATACGCCGAGTTTTTTAGCGAACCTTTTCCGGCCCGGTCAGCTATTGGAGTTGTAGCCCTACCTAAAGATGTGGCTGTAGAGATAGAAACCGTAGCTGTCCTGGGTGAGAAAAAATAAATCAGCCAGAGGAATTACCTTCTTCAGCGCGAACCTGTTATTTAGCACCGCCACGCGCCAATGGTTAAAAAAGACAATGCTTAGCTTAAAGCTTATGCTGAGGTTAGAGAGAGGGGTCTGACGGCCCTTCTTCTACATTCTACTGTAGTTAAGAGGTGACAGTTATGAGCCGACTCACGGCCATTATTCTCGCAGCGGGGAAAGGGACCCGCATGAAATCGGCCCGGCCGAAAGTTCTGCATGAAGTGTGCGGACGACCGATGTTATCTTATGTGGTGGAGGCAGCTCGTGCTGCCGGAGCTGAAGATATTGTACTGGTGATCAACCCTGAGATGACAGCTGTTAAAGACTTATTTAACGATACAGTAAGCTACGCTTATCAAGAAGAACAATTAGGTACTGGACATGCAGTGCGAATAGCCGAAGGTTTAGTTAGCCAAACGGCAGAAGAGGTATTGGTTCTATGTGGCGATACACCTTTGCTCACAGGGAATCTTCTTCTGGAATTGATCGGGGTTCATCGTGGTAGACAAGCGGCTGCCACAGTACTCACGGCTAAACTTGATGACCCTACTGGTTACGGCCGGATTATTCGATCAGCAGCTGGCACAGTGGAGCGTATTGTCGAGGAAAAAGATGCCAACCCAGCGGAAAAAGCTATTGTTGAGGTCAACACCGGCAGTTATTGTTTTGACAAAAAGGCGTTGTTCTCAGCCCTAGCTCAGGTTGGCTGCGACAATGCCCAAGGAGAATACTATCTAACAGATGTCCTTCCTATTATGCAAGATAAAGGTCAGTTGGTACAGGCTTACTTGGTGCCGGAGCCTATGTTAACCCAGGGAATTAACAATCGAGTGCAACTGGCGGCAGCGGAAGCTTTCCTCCGGGCTCAAATTAGAGAGCGGCACATGTTGGCTGGAGTTACCATTATTGATCCGGCGTCCACTTTTATTGATGCTTCTGTTACCATTGAGCCTGACACGGTGATTTATCCCTTTAGTATACTAGAAGGCAATACAATCATTGAAAAAAACTGTATTATTGGTCCGTCGGCTCAGATTAAAGATAGCACCATCGGAGCCGGTGCCCAAGTTTGCTACGCTGTATTACAGGAAGCGCAAGTAGGACCCGGAGCCGATGTGGGCCCGTTTACGTACCTTCGACCTGGTACCGTATTGGCCGAAAAGAGCAAGGCAGGAACTTTTGTAGAAATAAAGAAGTCTTATATTGGGCCAGAGAGCAAAGTACCGCATCTATCTTATGTGGGCGATGCTACCCTTGGCCGCCATGTAAATATTGGGGCTGGTACCATTACCTGTAACTATGATGGCGTAAACAAGCATCCTACTGTTATTGAAGACGGGGTTTTCATCGGTAGCAATACCAATTTGGTAGCCCCAGTGAAAATTGGTCGGGGGGCTTATACTGGGGCTGGATCTACCATTACCAAGGATGTTCCTACTGATGCTCTAGGGTTGGAACGAGCTGAACAAAAGAACATCGAAGGTTGGGCCGAAAGAAGACGTCAAAAAGCGCTCTTGCGAAAAAACCCATAGTAATCTAGAATAAGTGAGGGATGGACAAGGAGGAGGTCACAATTGAAGCCAGATGAGCGGCGGCTGAAAGTTTTTACCGGCAATGCCAATCCTGAGCTTGCCCGGGAGATTGCTGCCTATATTGGTGTGCCGTTAGGAGAAGCTAAAATAAGTCGATTTTCTAACGGAGAGGTTCAAGTAGTGATTGACGAAAGTGTCCGCGGAGCAGATGTGTTTGTGGTTCAACCTACCAGCCAACCAGTCAACGAAAATTTAATGGAACTACTTATTTTGATGGATGCTTTTCGTCGAGCATCGGCGAGACGCATAACGGCTGTGATCCCCCATTATGGGTATGCAAGGCAGGATAGGAAGGCCAGGGGCCGGGAACCCATTACGGCCAAACTAGTAGCTAATTTATTGGTTACAGCTGGCGCCGGACGAATACTTACCATGGATTTACATGCCGCCCAGATCCAAGGCTTTTTTGATGTACCAGTGGATCATCTGATGGCGGGCCCTTTAATTGCCGATTATTTTTGCCAAAAAGGTCTTACTGACATCACAGTAGTTTCTCCAGATATTGGCGGTGTAGGGCGAGCCCGAGATTTGGCAGAAAGATTGCATGCACCCCTAGCCATTGTGGACAAACGGCGGCCTGCACCTAATGTGGCTGAGGTGATGAACGTCATTGGCAAGGTCAAAGGCCGGACAGTGATTATGATGGATGATATTATCGATACTGCCGGGACCATTGCCTTAAGCAGCCAGGCTTTGGTCGATTTTGGTGTAAAAGACGTTTATGTGTGCTGTACTCACGGTGTTCTTTCTGGGCCCGCCATTTCCCGGCTGCAGGAAGCGCCGATAAAAGAAGTGGTGGTTACCAATACCATCCCACTACCACCAGAAAAAAAGATAGACAAGATAAAAGTATTGTCAGTAGCCCCTATTTTTGGGGAAGCTATTATTCGTATCTACGAAGATCAATCAGTAAGTGAATTGTTTAAGTAAGGAGAGAGATGTATGGCAGAGATTATGGT
>JAAYWY010000225.1 GCA_012516165.1 Bacillota bacterium | reverse complement strand
GTGGCAGTGAGCTTGGCGGTGGCTGCCATTCCGGAAGGGCTGCCGGCAGTGGTGACCATTGTGCTGGCACTGGGTATGCAGCGTATGGTGGCCAAGAACGCTATTGTAAAGAAGCTGCACTCTGTAGAAACTTTGGGATCGACCACGGTAATTTGTACGGATAAAACCGGCACTTTAACGCAAAATAAGATGGCCGCGGTGGCTCTGTGGGCAGATCGGAAGCTGTATGCTGTCAGCGGGAGTGCCTATGGTTCCGCTGGGGAAATTACTTTAGACGATCGGCCTCTAACCAAGCAGCAGATCCAGGAGCTTAGCCTTACTTTTATGACGGCTGCTTTATGTAACGATGCCCGTGTAAGGGAGACAGACGAATTGGAGCCGGAACTGGTGGGCGATCCGACTGAAGGAGCGCTGCTGGGTCTGGCGGCCAAAGGGGGATTGACGCCGCAGGGTTTAATCCCGGACTATCCTCGGATCACCGAAGTGCCGTTTGATTCTCGGCGCAAGCTTATGAGCACGGTCCATCCTGCTTTAGACGGCGGTTACCTTGTTTTGACCAAAGGTGCCCCCGATGTGGTGTTGGCTCGATCCAAGCGGCTGCTGGTGGACGGGGCTGAGGTGGAGCTTACGGCCGATCTAGCGGCGGAAATTAAGGCGCAAAACATTAAGTGGGCAGGTCAGGCACTAAGAGTATTGGCTTTGGCCTACCGTAAGCTTTCCCAGCTGCCGCCAGCGGACGACCTAGGCGCTGTGGAAGAGGAGCTGACTTTCCTGGCCTTGGTGGGTCTAAAAGACCCCCTGCGGCCGGAAGCCAAACAAGCGGTACAGCGCTGCCGTAGCGCTGGTATTAGAACCGTGATGATTACCGGTGATCATCCACAGACGGCGCTGGCCATTGGCCGGGAATTAGGACTGGCTACCGATACCCAGGTCCTTACCGGGGCTGATCTGGAGGACTTCACGCCAGAGCAGCTAAAGGAACAGGCACAAAAGGTAAATGTCTATGCGCGGGTGGCCCCGGAGCACAAAAGCGCTATTGTCCAGGCTTTACAAGAACAAGGGGAGATTGTGGCTGTAACCGGCGACGGAGTCAACGATGCGCCAGCTCTAAAGCGGGCTGATATTGGTGTGGCCATGGGTATTACCGGTACAGATGTAGCCAAAGGTGCGGCCGACATGATTTTGACCGACGACAACTTTGCCAGTATTGTGGCGGCGGTAGAAGAAGGCCGGGTCATTTATGCTAATATCCGTAAGTTTGTTTATTTCTTGCTCTCTTGTAATGTAGGTGAAGTGCTGATTGTTTTTTTAGCCGAATTGCTGGCTCTACCGCTTCCACTACTTCCTGTTCATTTGCTATGGCTGAATTTATTGACCGACGCTTTCCCTGCCCTGGCCTTAGGGGTGGAACAGGCGGAACCGGGTATTATGCAACGTCCGCCACGGTCCCCGCGCGAACCTTTACTGGATCGCTTCATGCAATATAAAATAGCAGCCCAGGGCCTAGCCCTTACAGCTGCCATTTTAGGCGTTTTTTGGATTGCTTTATCCAGATTTGACTTACAGACAGCGCGCACCATGGCTTTTGCTACTTTGGTGGTGGCCGAACTGCTCCGCTCCCTGAGTAGTCGTTCCGAGAGGACATTTATATTTAAACTAGGGTTATTCACCAATCGCTCGTTAATAATAGGAATTATGGTTTCTTTGCTGGCCTTCTTTATTACCATTTATGTTCCATCGCTTGGCTCGCTATTTAAAACCACTTTTCTTTCCCCAATGCATTGGCAGTATATACTGCCAGCAGCTTTGTTTCCTACCATTGTAGCTGAAATCAGTAAGGTGGTGGCTGCTTATTAACTCCTTAGCCGAGAAGTTTCCATCCGGAGCTTTTAGCTTGCCCAAAGAGCAAGGGAGGGGTAGTTTAGGCCTGATTCCAATCGGAAAAAAAGAGCTGTCTAGGGCCTAACGGCTTTTGCCAGCAGAAAAATAAGAAGCGGATAGCCGATAGCATACAGTAGAAATGGCATCGGCGATAATACCAGCCATCTGATAGACTAAATTCAGTCGGGTGTTCTGCAGAACCAGATGTTCCATGAAACCGCTTACGTTGACAATTCCCACCATGTGGTAATCGCCTACTGGCGGTAGGTCTTTGTTGACGCCGGCTCCTGGGCTCAGGGCACCTTTGGCTAGGGAAATCTTTCCTACGCTTTCTAGCTTTCCCAGACAAGCATCGATAGCGATAATACAGGGCTTAATCGGTCTTTCTTGCAAAGTGTGGATTGTCTCTTGCAAATTAGTAGCATGTACTGGTTGAGCTAGGGTACCTATCACCTCTAACCGTGGGCAGGCCAATTCTTCTAAGAAACTTCCTGTAAGTGGACCCAGTGCATCACCGGTGGAACGGTCCGTACCAATGCAAAGGGCTACTAAATTCTCTTTAGTTAGGGCCAGCTGATAAACACCCTGCCACAGCCCACGGCCTAGTTTTTGGGAGGCAAAAGCATCGTCCACACTTACCCGAAGACCCTGGGGCAAATTAGTCAAAAGGCCCATGCTCTAAGCCTCCTGAGGTTTCTTTTTATTGGCTGCTGCTTTACGATAGCAGGTATAACATAAGGCACCTTCATCGTCGGTTAAACCCAGATCCAAAATTACGTTACCGCACCTAGGACATTTTTTTTCGCGAATAACCGTCACCACAATTCCTCCTGTCGGACCTTACCAGTTATGTCAAAGTCAGTATTTGAAAGAAAGGACGAAATTATACAGCGACGTTTTTTTAACGAATAGCTCTAGGCAAATTTATAGTGATATGCTATAATGGATCCGTAAAAAGAGTTGCGCCATAATTGAAGAATTTTATAGTACCGGATGATCTACAAGGGAGAGTCAGGAGACGCCGAAGGAGCAAGGCAACCGGTTGCTACCCGGTGTGTTGAACCTCTCAGGCCCCAAAACTTTGTAGGGACGGATCCCTGGAGAGACCCATGAATATCAGGCAGATACGAAATGGGGCGCCGAAGGGGTAAACCCTTAAAGGGAAATCTCTCAGGCCAAAGGACAGGGGGTAAGTAGCAGTTGCTTTGCTAATTTTTGCCCTATGCCCTTTGGTCTTTTTGCTTACTCCAATAGGAAAAAAATGGTGGGAGGACAAACATGTATTTTATAGTCCTAACTAACAACCCACAAGTGATTACTAAACATAGCAACTTAAACCCTGTACCGGTAAAAGGGGATGTGCGTGCTGTATACCAAAAAGCCCGCGATCTGGTTCATAAGGGGCACCAGTTACTGACCCATCCCTTATCCAGCAGCCTAAAGCCAGGGCGGATCCCTTATAAAACGGTGGTGCTTACAGCGGAGCCGAAACAAACAGTGGATCTAGATTCGCTCAGTTATATGGCTGCGGCGATGGAAGCCTGGGACAAGACACGGCCGCCTGTCAAGTTGTCACTGCCGCCCGAAGTGCTGTCTGATTATGCCGAGGTAGACCTATCTATATTTGAAAGCGCTTTGGACAGCCTGCTCTCATCTCCCGGCAATTAATGTTTAAAGCAGCAAGTCAAGTATTATTAAAGTAATATGAAGGATAAGAGCAATATATGTGGTATACAAAGCCAGGCTTAGCGGAAAACTGGAGTGGGGCAGTTTCTAAGAGCTTTGTTGGCAAAGCAGTGCTTATAAAATCAATAATAAACACCAATTTTGATTGTAAGGAGGGACTTTTATGTACGACATTGTCATTATAGGTGGTGGACCGGCGGGACTCACAGCTGGTCTTTATGCTGGAAGGGCGAAGCTAAAGACACTAATTGTCGAACAACTGGTTGCTGGCGGCCAAGCGGCTACCACTGACCTGATCGAAAATTACCCTGGGGTACCTGAAGGCAGTACCGGACCTGACATTACCGAACGGATGGAAGAGCAGGCCAAGAAATTCGGTTGTGAGTTTATTATGGCCGAAGTCACCGGGGTGGATTTTAGCGGTAAGGAAAAGGTGATTAAAACCACCAACGGTGAATTTAAAGCCAAGGCGGTTATTATTGCCAGTGGTGCTACCCATCGCAAATTAGGATGTCCCGGCGAGACAGAATTCACTGGCCGAGGGGTTTCTTACTGCGCTACCTGCGATGCTGCTTTTTACGAAGATTTGCCAGTAGCCGTGGTAGGCGGCGGCGATTCAGCTATTTCGGCCGCTATTTATCTCACCAAATTTGCCAGCAAAGTTTATGTCATCCACCGACGTGATGCCTTACGGGCGACCAAGGTAGTTCAGGAAAAAGCTTTTGCTAATCCTAAAATAGAAATTGTTTGGGACAGCATAGTGGATGAAGTAAAAGGCAGTGAAACAGTAGAGGCTTTGCGGATAAAGAATGTAAAGACCGGCCAATTTTCCGATTTACCGGTGAATGGAGTCTTTATGTATGTTGGATTAGAGCCGAATACTAAGTTTTTGAACGGGCACATTAAGCTTGATGCTAAGGGTTATGTCCCTGTAACTTCTAATATGGAAACTGACGTCCCCGGTGTTTTTGCCGCTGGTGATGTTACGGTTAAGTTGTTACGACAGGTGGTTACAGCCGTGGGCGATGGTGCCACCGCCGCCGTAGCAGCAGAAAAATATATCGAAGATAATTTTTAAAGGAGGGTGTAGCATGTCAGAACTCATGATTGAAGTGTCGCGCGATACTTACGAACAAGAAGTTATCCAATCCGATCTCCCGGTGTTAGTGGACTTTTGGGGACCACGTTGTGCCCCTTGCTTAGCCCTAATGCCGGAAGTAGAGAAGCTGGCTCAAGAGTATCAAGGGAAAGTGAAATTCTGTAAGGTAAACAGTAAAGACAATCGGCGCTTGGTAGTAGAACTTAAGGTTATGGCTCTACCCACATTCTTGTTTTATAAGGGGGGTGAAGTTGTAGGCAAATTAGTAGGTGCAGAGGCAACCAAGGAAAATATCGTGGCTAAGCTCCAAGAATTAGTGGCTTAGGTGGAATCTCTATGCAAAGAGAGGAGGGGAGCCTCAGTGCGTTTGGAATTAGGGAAGATCACTATCCGTGATGTGGCCTTTGGCCCCCAAACCAAAGTGGAGGCCGGCACGTTGTATGTAAATAAGGACGAACTGGTTTCTTTGGTGAAGGAAGATCCCAACATTAAGTCCTTAACTGTACATTTGGCCAAACCTGGTGAAGAAGTACGCATTATCCCCGTAAAAGACGTCATCGAGCCCCGCTGCAAAGTGAGTGGTCCAGGCGGGATTTTCCCCGGCTTTATAAGTAAGGTGGAGACGGTGGGAAGCGGCCGCACCCATGTACTTTCGGGAGCAGCGGTGGTGACCACCGGGAAGATTGTAGGTTTCCAAGAAGGCGTCATAGATATGACTGGTCCGGGGGCCGACTATACGCCTTTTTCCCAGACTTATAATGTGGTGCTAGATATACAGCCGGTGGACGGATTAGCTCAGCACGAGCATGAGAAGACCGTCCGTCTGGCAGGCCTGAAAGCAGCCGCTTATTTAGGAGAAGCAGGCAAAGATGTGGAACCAGACAGCATTGAAACTTATGAGCTTGGCTCCTTCATCGAAACAGCGGCTAAATACCCCAACTTGCCCAAGGTGGTCTATATCTACATGCTGCAGTCTCAGGGGCTGCTCCATGATACCTGGGTATATGGAGTAGATGCCAAGAGAATTTTACCGAGCATTATCCATCCTAATGAGTTGTTTGATGGGGCTATTGTCAGCGGCAACTGCGTGTCTGCCTGTGATAAAAACACCACCTATCACCATTTAAATAGCCCCGTAATTAAGGAACTATATAAGCATCATGGCAAAGACATCTGCTTTATGGGCGTGGTTATTACCAACGAGAACGTTACATTAAAAGACAAAGAGCGTTCTTCTAGCTACGCCTCGAAATTGGCGAAGATGTTAGGTGCCGAGGCAGCTATTGTATCGGAAGAAGGTTTCGGCAATCCTGATGCCGATCTCATCATGAACTGCAACAAACTGGAAGGCTACGGCATTAAGACCGTGCTTATTACCGATGAATACGCTGGCCGCGATGGAGCTTCCCAATCACTAGCTGACGTCAGTACCAAAGCGGATGCTGTGATCTCAGCTGGGAATGCCAACGAAATTATCAAGCTGCCACCCATGAAAAAGGTAATCGGCGACTTATCAGTAGCAGATATTATCGCTGGTGGTTTTGACGGATCGAAAGCAGCCGACGGATCTTTAATTGTGGAGCTACAGGTTATTACCGGGGCTACCAATGAGCTCGGGTACAGCAACCTGCGTGGTATTGGTTACTAGCCGTCAATTAGAGTCTGCTAAAGTCTGCAAAAATAAACTAACCATATAAGATAAGGAGGTTGTCATATGGAACTCAAGGGCAAGAAAGTCATTGCCTTAGGTGACCGGGATGGAGTACCCGGACCGGCTATTGAAGAATGTATAAAAAGCGCCGGTGCGGAGCCCGTCTTTGTCACCACTGAGTGCTTCGTCTGAACAGCGGCAGGCACAATGGACCTGGAGAATCAGGCGCGGATCAAAGAGCTAGGCGAAAAATACGGTGCGGAGGAACTAGTGGTTATTCTCGGTTCTTCTGACCCAGACAGTGCCGAGCTCGCGGCGGAGACAGTTACCGCTGGCGACCCCACCTATGCCGGTCCATTGACTGGAGTCCAGTTAGGACTCCCTGTTTACCACATTATGGAACCCGAAATCAAAGAACAGGTCGATCCTGCTGTCTATGAAGAACAAGTGGCCATGATGGAAATGGTCGTAGAGGTAGAGGCCCTCATTGATGCCGTGAAAGGGATGCGCGAGCAATATAGTAAGCTTTGAGGGGAGGGAGACACATGGCCGAAAAGAAATTTAGAGTAGTTCACTACATCAACCAGTTCTTTGCCCAAATTGGGGGCGAAGAAAAAGCCCACATACCGCCGGAAGCCCGGGAGGGGGTAGTGGGGCCTGGTTTAGGGTTAAAAGCAGCCCTAGGTGACGAAGCCGAGATAGTGGGCACCGTAATTTGTGGCGATAGCTATTTTGGCGAAAACATGGAAACGGCTTCTGCTCAAGTAGTGGAGCTCATAAAAAAATTCCAACCAGATTTGGTAATTGCTGGTCCAGCTTTTAACGCTGGCCGCTATGGTACAGCATGTGGTGCGGTTTGTGCCGCTGTCCAGCGCGAACTGGGTATTCCCGCTGTGACTGCCATGTTTACCGAAAACCCTGGGGCTGACATCTACAAAAAAGATGTCTATATTATCCCCACCGGTGATTCGGCTGCTAGCATGCGCAAGGTGCTTCCACAATTGGCCAGCTTTGCTTTAAAACTGGCCCGCGGAGAAGCTATCGGCAGCCCCAGCGAAGAAGGCTATATGGCTCGGGGCATTCGCAAAAATATCATGGCAGATAAACCTGGTGCCCAGCGAGCTATGGACATGCTGCTGGCTAAGATCAGCGGCCAACCTTTTACCACCGAGCTTCCCATGCCGGCGTTTGATCGCGTACCGCCCAACCCGCCGGTGAAAGATATTTCCAAGGCTACCATTGCTTTGGTAACCTCCGGTGGTATTGTGCCCAAAGGCAATCCGGATCATATTGAGGCGTCATCGGCGAGCAAATTTGGCAAATACAGCCTAGCTGGGCTGGATGATTTGACCCCCGATACCCACCAGACAGCACATGGCGGTTATGATCCCACCTATGCTAACGAAGATGCCGACCGGGTATTGCCGCTAGATGTGATGCGCGACTTAGAACGCGAAGGCAAAATCGGTAAAGTCTTTGACTACCACTATGCCACTGTGGGTAACGGGACCTCGGTGGCCAATGCAGCCAAATTTGGTGCTGCCATTGCCAAGGATCTAAAGGAGGCAGGGGTGGATGCTGTTATCCTCACCTCGACCTGAGGTACCTGTACTCGCTGCGGCGCAGCGATGGTAAAAGAAATCGAGCGGGCAGGACTGCCGGTAGTGCATATGTGCACCGTGGTTCCTATCTCGCTTACGGTAGGTGCTAACCGTATTGTTCCTACCGTAGCCATTCCCCACCCCTTAGGGAACCCGGAACTTCCTAAAGACGAGGAAAAAGCTCTTCGCCGGAGTTTAGTG
>JAAYWY010000224.1 GCA_012516165.1 Bacillota bacterium | reverse complement strand
TTGTATCCTATGCTTGAAGTAATTGCCGATGAGTTTAGTTTGTCCGGTACCGCCACCGGGTTTATTACCAGTACTTATTTCTTTTTATATGTGGCTATGCAGGTGCCAGCTGGATTGTTAGGGGACAGATTAGGACTCAAAAGGGTTTTGGTATTGTTCTACTTGTTAGGTGCAGGGGCTTTGCTGTTCTTAGGTCTTAGCGCTAGCAGTTATATCCTTCTTATTATTTTAGTGGGATTACACGGCATCGGTATGGGAGCGTTTTATCCTACATCTTACGGTATTAATATTGGCACGGTGCCTAAAGAATACCGGGGCTTAGCGTCAGCTGTGATCAACTCAGGGATGTCAATTGGAACTGCGCTGGGTTTGGTGTTTTCCGGACCCATTTATATGAAAACAGGTAGTTGGCGCTTACCCTTTTTACTTTTGGCTGTGCCTACTCTTCTGGTTCCAATTTTGTTCCGGAAATATTTACCGGAGCCTAATAAAAGTAATGCTAATACTCGTTCGGCCAATACTGATCAAGGGGTGGATTTGAAAAGGATCCTGGCAGATAAGGACCTGTGGGCTTTGAATTTATCGGCGTTTTGTGCGGGCTACGGCTTTTGGGTCGCTCTTACCTGGGGACCAAGCTTTTTTGCCACTGAACGTGCTCTAGAGCTTACAGCTGCTGGCGTTCTTACGGCGCTACCAGCCCTCTCGGCTATCCCGGCAGCACTTTTTGTCGGCCGCTTATCCGACAAGTTAGGGCGGCGGCGATTAGCTCTTACCTTATATCCTCTCCAGGCGGTTACAATTTTTGCGTTGGCTTATGTGAAGTCATTACCAGTTTTAGTGGGGGCGCTGATCTTTTATGGTATTGTAGGGCGAACGGTGTCAGACACGGTGATAGTTTCTTGGTTTGGTGACCATGTGTCTCAAAAAAGCCCCCATGCCTTGGGGGCGGCTGTAGGAGTATTCAATTTGGTAGGAATGTCCTCGGCTGTAATTGCCCCTTTAATAAGCGGGTTGGTTAAAGACTTAACTGGTAGTTTGGCCGGTGCATTTTATTTGGGAGCGCTAATTGTACTGGCAGGTATGATCTGCACTGGTGTGGCCCAAGAGGCGTAATCTAGTGTTTATTCAGGGACCAAGAGGTGCTAAATAATGAGGAACCGCTTCTGCTGTTCTTAATTTAGAGTCTACTTCTGTGAAAACATGGCTTAAATCAAGCTTAACTATGTAGTGGATGGAACTATGATGTAGTTGTTTTTATAATTATACTGAGTTTGATTTGTAAGCTGGGACAAATGATATACTTCTTGTTCGGCAGAATATATGATTAAGATGTTATTGACGAGATATAAACAAACTGACGGAGCAAGGATTAGCTGAGGAAGGGGGGATATTGGGACGGTATAGTGCCTAGATTTAGTTTGTGCAGTTTCTAGACGGTCGAGTTTACAAAGAGGGTTCAGGGATTTTTGCCGAGCAGGAATCTTAGGCAGCGGTTACTAATTATTAAGGGGGTTAAAAACATTGAGAAGGAGTAGCACGCTAAAATCAACGTTGGCGATATTGCTTGCTATTACGGTAATGGCTCTAACTGGCTGTGGCGGTGGAAAACCAGCAGATAATGGGTCCCAGGCTGGTTCCGATAAACCTATTGATATTATCGTTAGCCACAATCATCCAGAGAATTCTCCTGAGCACGAAGGTATGGTGGCGTTTAAAAACTTGGTAGAAGAAAAGACCGGTGGGAAAGTTAATGTTAAAATCTATACCAATTTGCAGTTAGGCAGTATGCGGGAACAAGTAGAAGCTACTCAGACGGGAACTATTCAAATAACTCAGCAGCCGACGGCGGTGCTCAGTACTTTTGTTACCGCTTACGAATTGGTTGATTTTCCGTTTCTGTGGCCCGATGCAGAAACAGCTTATAAAGTGTTAGACGGGGAAATTGGGAAGCTTATCAGTGCCGAGGCAGAAAAGGAAGGTTTCGTGAACTTGGGCTGGATGGCGGCTGGGTTTAAGCAATTTACGGCTAACAAACCTATTCGTTCACCTGAGGACCTGAAAGGTATGCAAATACGAGTAATGCCAGCGCCTCTACTTAATGCTCAAATGGAAGCTTGGGGTGCGAAACCTACTCCTATTGAATTCGGTGAGCTATACAATTCACTGCAACAAGGTGTGGTGGATGGGCAGGAGAACCCTATTAAGACCATATATCTAAACCGGTTATTTGAAGTACAAAAGTATCTTATCAAAAGTAACCACGGTTTCTTGGGCTATGGTATTGTAGCCAACAAGGCGTGGTTCGATGCTTTGCCAGCAGATATTCAAACAGCAATTCGCGAATCCATGCAAGAGGCCTGCCAAGTTGAGCGGGAGGTGCTAAGCAAAACTGAAGAGGACATGCTTAAGGAAATAGAGGCTTATGGTACGGAAATAATCGAGCTAACTCCAGAGGCTATTGAAGAGTTCCGTGAGCTGGTTTTACCGGTGCATGACCAATTTGCTGACCGTGTTGGTCGCTCTTTGTTGGATGCTACCTATGCCCAAATTAAGGAAGCTACAAAGTAGTAACTTATGCATACCAGACGGCTGTGCTTGGCACCAGCCGTCTGGGCTAGCTCTACTGATGTGAACAAGAGAACAAGGAGGTGGCGATTACCGGTGAAACGGTGCTTATGCTTACTTCATAAATTGGAAGATATTTTTTGCTCTTTTGGGTTGCTAGTTGTAACAGCGGTGCTTTTTGTTAATGTGGTGCTACGCTATTTTTTCCGTTCAGGCTTGCACTGGTCTGATGAATTTATTCGGTATTTTATGATCTGGATATCGTTTATTGGAATCAGCCTTGGTGTCAGAGAAGATAAGCTCATGGCGGTAGACCTTATTCTAAATTATAGTAGTCCTGGACAGCAGCGTGTAATCAAATTTATCAATAATATTCTCGGTGCCGTGTTTGGTGTTTTGCTTTGTTATTATGGAATACAATCCGTTGGAACCATGTCAGGCTCGGCCCAGGTAAGCCCGGCTTTGGAGATGCCCATGTATATTTTTTATATAGCGATTCCTTTATCTGGAGCTTTGATGACATTGGAATTTATTTGTGGAGCTATTCGTTCTTTAACTGCTGAACACGCCGAAGAACAGTTAACTAAAGAGGGGGGCGAGGCCTAATGGTTCCTTTGCTTTTTGGTAGTTTGGCGGTGATGCTCCTAGGGGCTACCCCTATTTTTCTTGCTTTGGGCTTATCAACGTTGCTGGCACTGATATTTGCTTCGCCACTGCCACCTGCTATTATGGTACAGCGCTTGTTTGGCGGTATTGATAAGTTTGCTTTAATGTCCATGCCATTTTTTATTCTGGCCGCGAATATCATGGGTGCCGGTGGTATTGCTGACCGCATTCTAAAGTGGGTACAGCTCTTTACAGGAAGAATGCGTGGAGGGGCAGCTCTTACTACCGAGCTGGCATGCATGTTCTTTGGGGCACTTTCCGGTTCTAGTCCAGCGACTGTGGCGGCTATTGGCGGCATAATGTACCCGGAATTGAAGCGGGATAAGTATGGGGAAGGATTTTCCATCGGTTTGATAGCGGCCAGTGGTTCGGTAGCTTTGATAATACCGCCCAGCCTTACCCTAATTGTGTACGGTGCTGCTACCGGGACATCAGTAGGTGCTTTGTTTATTGGCGGTATTGGGGCTGGAATTATTTACGGTCTGGCGTTTCTAATCTATTGTTACCTCTACGCTGTAAAACACGATCTCCCGCGGGGTGAAAAATCCAGCTTTAGGGAAATTATTCAAGTTACCAAGGAAGCTATTTGGGCTTTGGGCATACCTATTATTATTTTAGGTGGTATCTATGCTGGAGTGTTTACTCCTACTGAAGCAGCAGGGGTGTCGGTAGTTTATGCTATTTTTGTCAGCATGTTTATCTACAAGGAATTAACCTGGAAGCAACTTTTAGCAATCTGTCTTAGTTCAGCTCAAACCATAGCGGAAGTCATGGTGCTAGTGGCGTGTGCCTCGGCCTTTGGTTGGCTTATTACCATGGGCGAAATCCCACAAAAGTTGGCTAGCAGTATCTTAAGCTTTGGCTCATCGCCAGCGATGTTTCTTTTTATTGTCAATGTGATACTGCTCATTGCCGGCATGTTTATTGACGGAACAGCAGCTATCACTATTTTGGTCCCACTGATTTATCCGTTAGCTGTTAAACTGGGCATAAACCCAGTGCACCTGGGGGTAATCACTATAGCTAATTTAGCCATAGGTATGTTTACGCCGCCATTTGGGCTGAATCTATTTGTAGGCAGCCAGGCGTGTGAAGTGTCGGTGGTTAAGGTAATACAAGGGGTTATGCCCTTTATTGCGATTAGTCTTATTGCTTTAATACTGATAACGTATATACCTAGCATTTCATTGTTCCTGCCCAGAATGGTTTATGGCGGTGTCTAGGGACACGTCGGGTTTAGTACATTAGTACATTGCAAAAAACATAGCGATACACTATAGTAGAACTCCTCACATTAAGTTGTAAGGAGTTCCCTTCATAACACTTGATATTGCAATTTACAGCTAAATTGCTGTCGTTTTGTTCGGCAGGACAAAAGAGGTAAAAGCTGACATCTAGAAATAATACTAAGATAGTCTTTATACAAGTTGGTAGGACTTTTGATTGGCCTAAGGCAAAAGAACTAGTTTCCGTCTGGGTTCAACAAGCCGAAGACAAGGAGGCAAGCGTGTGTTAAGAGAAGATGCAAGGAAGTTGCAGCTGACTTCTGTTGTGGATAATCGTCCTCTTACTCCGGACGTGTATCACTTGATACTCAAAGCGCCAAAGCTGGCAGCAGAAGCAAAGCCGGGGCAGTTTGTGATGGTAAAAGTAGCGCCAGGTTTAGAACCTACTCTGCGCCGACCCTTTAGCCTGCATCGGATAGATCGGGAAATGGGGCAAGTGGAAATTATCTACCAGGTGGTAGGTAGGGGTACGGATATTTTGACCGCGAGAAGGGCAGGGGAGGGAATAGAGATACTAGGGCCCCTTGGCAATGGGTTTTGCTTACAAGAAGCGAAACTTATTGGCCTGGTGGGCGGCGGTATGGGGATAGCCCCTCTACTGGCGGCAGCTGAACAAGCCGTCCAAGAGGGTAGGGAAATAGTAGCGTTCTTAGGGGCTAGAACAGGGGATTACCTGTTAGCGCAAGAGGAGTTTGAGCGTTTAGGGCAGGTATTTGTAGTCACCGACGATGGTAGTGTGGGCGAGAAGGCACTGGTGAGCAAACCTCTGCAAGATTACCTACAAACTAAACAACTGGATTTGATATTGGGCTGCGGGCCAACTCCTATGTTAAAGGCCTTAAAGAGCATTGCCGATACTCAAGGAACTTTGGCACAATTGTCCTTGGAACAACGGATGGGCTGCGGGGTAGGAGCGTGTTTAGGTTGTGCGTTCCCGGTTAAAGCCAATACTCCCGAAGGCTATATTTATAAGCGGGTTTGTTATGACGGACCTGTTTTTTGGGCCCATGAGGTACTATTTTCGCTGCCAAATGAAGCAGCGAAGCAGGGAGGGTGTTCTGGTGGACAAAGTTGATTGCAGGGTGCAGCTAGGTCCTTTGAAGCTCAAAAATCCGGTTCTAACCATGTCGGGGACCTTTGGCTTTGGGCAAGAGTATGGAAAGTACTATGATTTAAGTGCCCTGGGTGGAATTATCGTTAAGGCCATGACGGCCAATCCCCGGTTAGGCAATCCTCCGCCGCGCATTGCCGAAACGCCGGGCGGAATCTTAAATGCTATTGGCTTGCAGAATCCAGGGGTGGATGCAGCTATCGCCGAAGAATTACCCCCTTTACAAGACTTGCGTCGCCGGGGAACTTTGGTTATTGGTAACGTATCGGGTTACAGCTTTGATGAGTACTGCGCAGTAACTAAGAAACTGTCTGATTCAGGACTGGTCGATGCCATTGAGCTTAACATATCTTGCCCCAATGTAAAAGGTGGGGGCATGGCATTTGGTACTCATCCCGACACAGTATATAAAGTGGTAGCGAGTGTTCGAGCTGTATGCGATGTGCCGCTTATTGTTAAATTGAGCCCTAATGTAACTGATATTACAGAGATTGCTTTTAGCGCTGCTAAGGCTGGAGCCGACATTTTGTCTTTAATTAATACTTTAAGCGGCATGGCTATCGATGCCAAGAGGCGGCGTCCTATTTTAAGCAATGTTACTGGCGGACTTTCCGGACCGGCGATAAAACCCGTGGCCTTAAAGATGGTATATCAGGTTGCGCAGGCTATGGATATACCTATTATTGGCGTTGGTGGCATTGTTTCTGGTACTGATGCAGCTGAGTTTCTTCTGGCCGGGGCTACGGCTGTAGGTGTCGGGACAGCTAATCTTATGGATCCATTAGGAGCGCTTAAAGTTGTCCAGGAGCTGGAACAGTTCTTGAAAGAGCAAAAAATAAGATCGGTGACAGAGCTTATTGGGGGACTAATAGTTTGATCGTTAAAAGTACGGTCTTTAGCAGACTTCCTAATGCTAGAGACCGTATTTGTATTTGAAGCAGATATCTATTTGAATACAAAATACAATTAAAAAGTATTTTTTATGTTATGACATAGGGAATTGTGCCAAGATGTCGAATATAAGGTTAAGACAAAAAGAATAATAGTGTCAAAATGATAATCATTTAGATCAATAGACCAAAAACAAAAATTAGCATAGGGATAGTTTATAGCCATATGAGTATTACACATAAGAAAGCGAGGAGCAGTATGGACTTAAAAAGCAAAGTTTCCGGAATTATGCCACAGGTACACGAGCTTCGCTGGCAAATTCACCGGTATCCGGAGCTCAGCCTCCAGGAGAAACAAACGGCGGCATTGGTGGAGCGCGAATTAATGGAAATTGGCCTGACACCATGCAGGGTGACTGATACCGGCGTGGTGGCAGTTTTAAGTGGTGGACGACCAGGAAAAACCATAGCCTTAAGGGCCGATATGGATGCTTTGCCACTGCAGGAGAAGACTGGATCCAAGTATTGTTCGCAGGTGGATGGGGTGATGCATGCCTGCGGTCATGATGTGCATACGGCTATTTTGCTCGGTGTAGCCCGATTGCTTACTTCTATCAGGGAGAATCTGGCTGGCAATGTGAAGTTCATTTTTCAACCAGCGGAAGAAAACAACCCCACCGGCGGGGCTAAGCCCATGATAGATGCTGGGGTATTAGATAATCCCCAAGTGGATGCAATATTGGCTCTTCATGTGTGGCCTGATTTGCCGGTAGGCAGTATTGGTGTTAGGCAAGGGGCTATGATGGCAGCTTCTGATCGTGTTTTTCTTACTGTTGAGGGGCAAAACAGCCATGGATCGGCCCCTCATCAGGGAGTCGATGCGATTGTAGCTGCTGCCCATGTTATAACTGCGCTCCAGACAGTGGTTAGCCGCAATGTAAATCCCCTGGAAGCGGCGGTATTATCTTTTGGCACAATAAAAGGTGGAAACCGCTACAACATTATTGCCAATCAAGTGGAACTAGAGGGAACTTGCCGGACGTTAAACCCAGCTATTCGTCAACTAATGGAAAATAGATTGGCTGCGCTGGCTCCCCAGGTGGCAGCTGGACTAGGAGCCAAATGCGAAGGGCGTTATGTCCACGGTTACCCAGCTCTTATTAACAGCGACCAAGGTTATGAATTGCTCCGCCAGGCAGGAGAAGAGACAGTGGGGAAAGAGGGGGTAATAATACCGCCTTATTCGGGCATGGGGGCTGAGGACTTTGCTTTCTTCTTAGAAAAAGTCCCAGGGGGATTTTTTTGGTTAGGTTGTACCAAGCCTGGCGATCCGGTGATCCCTCTTCACAATCCGGAGTTTTTACCGGCTGAAGAATGTCTGGCAGTGGGAATAGAGGTACTGGTGCGGGCAGTAATGAATTATCTTACGCTATCACAATGAGGTGGTTTGTATGCAATTGGCAATAAGTGATTGGGTTCGAGAATTGCAGCCTCAATTGGTAGCTTGGCGGCGAGACTTTCACATGTACCCAGAGGCGGGCTGGACAGAGTTTCGCACTGCTTCTTTGGTAGCACAAGAGTTGAGCCAGCTAGGTTATAACATTAAATTGGGAAGGGAGGTTATTTCCGAACAGTCAAGACAGGGTGTTCCGAGTGCAGAAGAACTAGATAAAGCCTGGGAACGGGCTAGAAAGGAGGGAGCGCCGACAGAGTTTATAATGTCCATGAGGGGGGGATTTACCGGGGTAGTAGGTATCTTGGAGGGTGGTTACCCTGGCCCCACAGTGGCCTTGAGATTTGATATGGATGCCAACGACTTGAACGAGTCTACCAACGAAGATCATCGCCCGTTTCGCGAGGGATTTGCCTCACGGCATCCGGGGATAGCCCACGCCTGTGGCCATGATGGCCATGTGGCCATTGGTCTTGGGGTAGCCCATGTTTTAGCCCAATTAGCTCCCGAATTGTCAGGACGGTTACTTCTTATTTTCCAACCGGCCGAAGAAGGTGTGCGGGGAGCAAAGGCCATGGTGGCGGCCGATATTTTGGCCGATTGTCGGTACTTTTTATCTGGGCACTTAGGGTTTGGCAACGGTAGTTTAGGGGAAATAGGCTGTGGCCAAGAAAAATTCTTAGCTACAACTAAGCTGGATGTTACTTTCACCGGTCAAGCCGCCCATGCCGGTATGAATCCCGATGCCGGTAAAAACGCTCTGCTAGCAGCAGCTTTAGCTGCAATA
>JAAYWY010000223.1 GCA_012516165.1 Bacillota bacterium | reverse complement strand
CGCACACCAGCTTCTACCGCTGGGATATACTCTTTAGGCACAACACCACCGACAATTTTGCTCTTGAAAACAATTCCTGTGCCGCGTTCCCGTGGTGCCACTTCCAGCCACACATCGCCGTATTGGCCCCGGCCGCCGCTTTGACGGATGAATCGGCCCTGAGCCTTAGCAGTCTTGCTAATACTTTCTTTGTATGCCACCTGGCGCTGGCCCACATTAGCTCCCACTTTAAACTCGCGTAGCAGGCGGTCCACAATAATTTCTAAATGTAGCTCACCCATACCGGAAATTAACGTTTGACCAGTTTCCACATCGGTATGAATGCGGAAGGTGGGATCTTCTTCGGCCAACTTACTAAGAGCCGTACCCAGTTTATCCTGATCCGCTTTGGTCTTAGGTTCGATAGCTATGGAAATAACCGGTTCAGGAAATTGAATGGATTCTAGTAAAATTGGTGCCGTCTCATCACACAAGGTATCACCTGTACCAGTATTACGCAGACCGACTATACCAACAATGTCGCCAGTAAAAGCTTCGTCTACTTCCTGCCGGTGATTAGCATGCATCCGCAGGATACGGCCGATACGCTCTTTCTTGCCCCGGCTGGCATTATAAACATAAGACCCGGCTTTGAGCACACCAGAATAAATACGAACAAAAACTAGTTTCCCGACAAAGGGATCGGTCATAACCTTAAAGGCCAGAGCACTAAAAGGCGCATCGTCGCTGGTAGCTCGATCTTCTTCGTCCCCGGTTTGAGGATTAATTCCCCGAATATCAGGAATATCAGTCGGTGCCGGTAAATAGTCCACAATAGCATTAAGCACCGGCTGAACACCTTTATTACGGTAAGAAGAACCACATAGCACCGGAACAATCTTCCCGGTCACGGTCCCTTGGCGCAAAGCCTTCTTGATCTCTGCCGGCGAGATGTTTTCACCTTCTAAGTACTTTTCCATGATGCTATCATCTATTTCAGCCAACGCTTCTAGCATTTTGTCTCGCCACGCCTTGGCCTCAGCTAGAAGATCAGAGGGTATATCTTCCTCCTGGCTTAAAGTGCCCAAGTCGTCCTGATAAATAATACCCTTCATGGAAATTAAATCTACTGTGCCTCGAAACTCATTCTCTTTGCCAATAGGAATCTCTACCGGAACCGGATTAGCTCCCAATCGCTCGCGGATCATGTCTACGGTACGGAAAAAGTCAGCTCCGATAACGTCCATTTTATTTACATAAGCAATACGCGGTACTTTGTACCGATCCGCTTGATGCCAGACCGTTTCGGACTGGGGTTCCACACCGCCCTTGGCACAAAACACGGCAACTGCTCCATCCAGTACGCGTAGCGAGCGTTCCACCTCCATGGTGAAATCAACGTGGCCGGGTGTGTCAATAATGTTAATACAATGATCACGCCAGACACAAGTAGTAGCCGCCGAGGTAATAGTTATACCCCGTTCCTGCTCTTGCACCATCCAGTCCATCGTAGCGGCACCATCATGGACTTCTCCCATTTTATGAACCTTGCCAGTATAAAAGAGAATCCGCTCAGTAGTAGTTGTTTTCCCGGCATCGATATGAGCCATGATACCAATGTTACGCGTCTTGTCTAGTTCATATTGCCTTGGCACAGGTTTCACCCCTTTCCGTAAGGTCCATCATAATAACTTCTTTTTTACCACCTGTAATGGGCAAAAGCCTTATTAGCTTCCGCCATTTTATGTGTATCTTCACGTTTTTTCACTGCACCACCAGTGTTGTTGGCAGCATCCATGATTTCGCCTGCTAATCGCTCCGCCATGGTACGTTCACCGCGTCCACGGGCGTACTTAACTAACCACCGGATAGCCAAAGTGGATCGCCTTTCGGGACGTACTTCTATAGGTACCTGATAGTTAGCACCACCTACCCGGCGGGCCCGTACTTCTACCAATGGTGTCACATTCTTAATAGCTTGATCAAAAACTTCTAACGGATCTCGTTTGGTCTTTTGACGGACTTGCTCTAAGGCCTCATAGCAAATCCGTTCAGCTACACTGCGCTGCCCGCTGATTAAAACCTTGTTTATAAGGCGGGTTATCATTTCGCTCCCGTAAACAGGATCGGGGGCAATTTCGCGCTGTGGAGTATGCCCTCGTCTTGGCATCCCTTTCCCTCCTTCCTATTTCTTGGGCCGCTTGGCGCCGTACTTTGATCGGGCCTGATGGCGATCCTGTACGCCGGCGGAATCTAGTGTTCCCCGAACAATATGGTATCTTACACCAGGCAGGTCCTTGACACGGCCGCCCCGCACCAGAACCACTGCGTGCTCCTGGAGATTGTGGCCAATGCCAGGAATATAGGAAGTGACTTCCAGACCGTTGGTTAAGCGCACACGCGCTACCTTTCTTAATGCAGAGTTGGGCTTCTTGGGAGTGGTGGTATATACTCGGGTACACACTCCTCGTTTTTGCGGCGACCCTTGCAGAGCAGGTGCAGAGGATTTTCCTTTAACCTTCTCCCGTCCCTGGCGGATCAGCTGGTTAATAGTTGGCATCTTCCCACCTCCTTCCCCTGTTATTGAATAATAGCAGCAGCTGCTGCTCCAACCTGAATACCACAGGCTCTACCTAAAGCACTCATGCTGTCAGCATACTCATAGGGAATATGCTGCTCTTGGCATAATGTAATAAGTGGATTTACTACATGGGGTTCGGCATCTTTGGCAATATAAACCCGGCGGGCAGTGCCTGCTTGCACCGCCTTCAGCGTCTGCTTGGTGCCGACGGTCTTTTGGTGGGCCGTTCGGAGTTCCTCCAGCATCATTCGCATCCCCCATTCTTTTCACTGAAATAGGGCCAGGTCCAGCGCCTAAATTGATTGAGGCGGACCTGGCCCCAAACTACCTTAACTTTACTTGCCCCGTAAGCCTTCTCTGACTATAACGGGGCCAGCTCACACTCGGATATTTTACCATTGCCGCATGGGGCTGTCAAGAAAGAGTTTATTTGACATCTATTTTCACTCCACCATAACGGGACATGCCCGTGCCAGCTGGAATGAGTTTACCAATAATCACATTTTCTTTTAGACCCAAAAGCGGATCGGTCTTGCCTTTGATAGCAGCATCGGTGAGCACGCGGGTAGTCTCTTGGAAAGACGCCGCCGATAAGAAAGATTCGGTAGCCAAAGAGGCCTTGGTAATTCCCAAAAGCGTGGGACGAGCTGTAGCTGGCTCGCCGCCAGCTTCTAGTACCTTGGCGTTTTCTTCTTCAAACTCACTCACATCTACCAGGCTGCCCAACAACAAATCGGTATCACCTGGATCTTCCACTTTAACCTTCTTTAACATCTGCCGAACGATGATTTCAATATGCTTATCGTTGATTTCCACACCCTGGAAACGATATACTCGCTGCACTTCCTGCACTAAATAGGCTTGGACAGATTCAATACCCTTGATTCTAAGGAGCTCATGGGGATTGATAGATCCTTCGGTGAGCGGGTCACCTGCAGCTACCCGATCGTTTTCTTTCACGTGCAGG
>JAAYWY010000031.1 GCA_012516165.1 Bacillota bacterium | reverse complement strand
TGCCGTGTTCGTCGGACCCCTGAGCCCCGTAGCCATGGGGGACTATATAGCTGGCCCCAGCCACGTTCTACCTACTGGCGGCAGCGCTCGTTGTTTTTCTGGACTGTGGACTGGGTCTTTTCTGCGGGTGCATAGCGTTATTAATATAAATCCGAAGGAGTTTATGTCTTTAGCCACCACTGGGGAAGTATTGGCGCGAGGAGAGGGCCTACTGGCCCATGCACAGTCGCTAGCAGTGCGAAGGAGGACGTGGTAATGGTAAGTGCTGGAGGTAAAGTCAACCGGATAACAGCTGAAACTGATATTTCGGTAACCTTGGATATTTGTGGTTCGGGCCAGGCCAAGGTAAATACAGGGATAGCTTTTTTTGATCATTTAGTGAGCAGCTTGGCTTTTTGGGCCCTGATGGATTTAGAAATTGAGGCTAAGCCGTCTAATTTAAGTCGAACTAGTATGGATGAAGGTCATCATTTATGTGAAGATGTTGGCTTGTGTGTAGGATTGGCATTACGTCAAGCATTAGAGCAAAACTTAATTTCTGGTTCCGTTTCGATTGTTCGGTTTGGCCAGGCTTTGGTACCTATGGACGATGCTTTAGTGTTTGCCGCTATTGATATTAGTGGGAGACCATATTTTGGTGAAGATCTAGGGGTAAGCAGCTTTTCTGAAGGAGCAGTTCCTATGGTCTGGATGGTGGAATTTTTGCGGGCCTTTAGTCTCAGTACACGGCTTAATTTACATGTGGGCAAGATCCGCGGGAGTGACCCTCACCACATTATGGAAGCGGCGTTTAAATCTACTGGACTAGCATTGCGTTCGGCTCTACAGATAGATACGGAGCGAAAAATGGTCCCTTCGACTAAAGGTGTGATAATGTGAGGGGGATTAAAGATGATTGTTATTCCAGCTATAGACCTTCTTGATGGTGTCTGTGTTCGTTTAACGCAAGGTAAGTTGGGCACAGAAGTGGTTTATAGCCAAGAACCCCAGGAAGTAGCCCTAAAGTGGGAACGGTTAGGTGCCCAACGGCTGCATGTGGTGGATTTGAATGCTGCTTTTTCCGGAAAACCAAATGAAGCTAATCTAGCCGCTTTAAAACAGATTCTACAGGCGATTACCGTGCCGGTGCAGTTAGGCGGGGGTATTCGTACTGTAGAGCGCGCGTGGCAGTTGATAGACCTGGGTGTGCGTTGGGTCATTATGGGTACTGCTGCACTTAGCGGGGAACAGGTTATCCGCCAGTGTGCAGCTGAGTTGGGGGAACACCTTATTGTATCGGTAGATTCCCGAGCAGGTAAACTTCTGGGTGCAGGCTGGACAGAGGAAATAGAAATGCTCCCTGGTGAATTTGCCCATTTGCTGGTGGACTCAGGGGTAAAGAATATTATCTATACCAGCGCTTCCAGGGATGGAACTATGGAAGGTCCTGACTTCGATGGGATAAAAGCAGTTTTGTCTTCTGGAGCCAAAGTCATAGCCGCTGGAGGTATTGGGACAAAGGATCATATACGGCAACTAAAAGAAACTTGTCCACAGCTTTATGGAATCATTGTGGG
>JAAYWY010000030.1 GCA_012516165.1 Bacillota bacterium | reverse complement strand
GGTCTCGGCCGTGATCGAGAGGGTGTCCGGGCCCTTTTTAATCTTGGCCCGCAGGTATTACTGTTTCCACTGGGGGTGGCAGTAGGAAGCATAGCGGCGTCTATTGTTGTAGGGTTAGCTTTTGGCCATACTTGGAATGAGGGAGCAGCGATAGGGGCAGGATTTGGTTGGTATAGCCTATCAGGAATTCTTATTACCAATCTCCATTCTGCTCGCTTAGGCACCCTGGCCTTTTTAACCAATGTGCTGCGGGAGATGCTAGGTATTATAATTTTGCCCGGCGTGTATCATTACCTGGGCGATATGGCCTCGGTGGCTCCAGCTGGGGCCACAGCTATGGACGTAAGCTTACCGGTCATTATCGAAGTAGCAGGAGAAGAAATGGGGCTGGTGGCCTTTGCCAGCGGCTTTGTTCTCACCCTAATGGTACCCATCTTAGTACCTTTATTCCTACGCTAAATAAGGAGGTTGTAATTTATGAGTTTGGAAACCTTGGCAAATGTGTTGGCTGAAGCAGAAAAGAAGAACTATGCTGTGGGAGCGTTTAATGCCAACAACCTGGAGATTGTCCAGGCTATTGTGGGGGCAGCTGAGAAGCAAAATAGTCCAGTGATTGTGCAGGCCAGTCAAGGGGCGATAAAATACGCCGGACTGGAGCAGATTACGGCCATGGTGCGTACTGCGGCTATGGCAGCTAGTGTACCGGTGGTGCTTCATTTGGACCATGGGACTGATTTTGATCAAGTTATGCGCTGCATATGCGCAGGCTTTACTTCGGTGATGATCGATGCTTCTGCTTTTTTGTTGGAGGAAAATATCGCACGGGTAAGGAAGGTAGTAGAGGTGGCCCGGGCGGTAGGAGTGTCGGTGGAAGCGGAGCTAGGGCGTATTAGCGGTACTGAAGAACACGTTAGTGTTAGTAAAAAAGAAGCATTTTTCACTGATCCTGACGAAGCGACCCGTTTTGTCGAGGAAACAGGTGTGGATGCGCTGGCAGTGTCCATTGGTACCGCCCACGGTCCTTATAAAGGGGAGCCTAAACTGGATCTAGAGCGGCTGGCAAAAATTAAGGCCCAAGTTACTGTTCCCATTGTGCTTCACGGTGCATCTGGTGTACCAGACGCGGCTATTCGAGCAGCGATACAGCGCGGGGTGCGGAAAATTAATATTGATACGGATTTACGACAGACTTTTACTGCTCGTATGCGGGAAGTAATGGCCGAGAAACCGTCTGAGTATGATCCTAGGAAAATACTTGGTCCAGCTCGTGAAGTTTTGCAGCAAGCAGTGGAGAAGAAAATGGTCCTGTTTGGTTCCAGCGGACAGGCTTAAAAAGTATCTAGACAAGAGCAAAATCTAACTTTAGACTAAAGGGAAGGGGGGGCAAAAAGAAGTGAAGATATTCTTAGATTCAGCGGATCTTAACGAAGTACAAGCTGCAGCTGGCTGGGGAGTCATTTCAGGGGTAACTACTAATCCTACTTTATTAGCTAAAGCCGAAGCCAGGGATTTTAAAGAAGTGGTGGCTAAGATCTGCCGGTTGGTGCCCGGCGGACCTATCAGTGCAGAGGTAATAAGCAATGATACAGCTGGTATGGTGCAAGAAGCACGGGAGCTGGCTGCTATTGACCCCCAGGTGGTGATCAAGATTCCGGTAACCCCAGCGGGGCTGGCAGCAGTGAAGCAGCTGGCCGCCGAGGGGATTCGTACTAATGTTACCTTGGTTTTCTCCACCGCCCAAGCCATCTTGGCGGCGGCAGCCGGAGCTACTTTTGTTAGCCCTTTTATCGGTCGTTTGGATGATATCGGGCAAAATGGCCTGGGTGTCGTGCAAGAGATTGTAACAGTGATGAATACCTATAACTACCCGACAGAAGTAATTGCAGCCAGTATCAGACATCCGCAGCACGTGGTGGGAGCGGCATTAGCTGGGGCCCATATTGCTACGGTGCCATTTAAAGTACTAAGACAGCTGTTCGAGCATCCGCTAACAGCTCAGGGGATAGAACGTTTTCAGGCTGACTGGGAAGCATTACAGGATATCAAGTAAGTAATCTAGAGAGGGGAAATACCGTGGCACTAGACCGGGAGTTGGCGCTAGAACTGGTACGAGTGACCGAGGCAGCAGCCATCGCTTGCGGGCGCTGGATGGGTCGTGGTGATAAAGAGGCTGCCGATGGGGCGGCTGTTGCAGCTATGCGTACCGTTTTTGATCTGATTAATATTGATGGCACAGTAGTTATTGGTGAAGGCGAGCTGGACGAAGCCCCTATGCTCTATATTGGTGAACGCCTGGGAAATGGTCAGCCGCCCAAGGTAGATGTGGCCGTAGACCCGCTGGAAGGCACCAATATTTTGTCCAAGGGGCTGCCTAATGCTATTGCTGTAGTAGCAGTAGCGGAAGAAGGCTGCCTTCTTCACGCGCCCGATACCTATATGGAGAAAATTGCTGTTGGCCGATGGGCTAAAGGCAAGATTGATCTCGATGCGCCAGTTATTGATAATCTAAGGGCGGTAGCCCGGGGAACGGGTAAGGATATACGAGACCTGGTGGTGGTGGTATTGGATCGACCACGGAACAGCCAGCTTATTCAGCAAATAAAAGCAGCTGGAGCCCGGCTCAGGCTTATTTCTGATGGCGATGTGGCGCCAGCTATCGCCACTGGTATTAATGAAGAAGGACCGGATATGGTGTGGGGAATTGGTGGTGCTCCAGAAGGTGTTTTGGCGGCAGCAGCCTTGAAATGCCTGGGCGGTGAGATGCAGGCTCGGCTTAAACCTATGACCCCAGCTGAGTTGGAGCGCTGTTATCGGATGGGGATCACTAATCCGGGGAAACTTTTGACTATGGAGGATTTAGCTTGTGGTGAAGAAGTAATGTGTGCCGTAACTGGTATTACCGATGGCGACCTTTTAAAAGGTGTACGCTACAAAGGCAACGAGGTGCGCACTAATTCTTTGGTTATGCGTTCTATCACGGGCACTATTCGTTTTATTGAGGCTGTACATGATTTATCCCGTAAACCTTATAAACTGCCGGAAGATGTGTAGGATACTGTTGCCAACTGGTTGGGGGATGAAGGTTGCCGGGCCATCCCTAAAGCGAAGCTTTGACCTCTATTCAAGGGTAAATACAGGGTTTGTAAACGTTTTGAAATAATTTATTGACAGTTACTGGGGCCAATGTTATAATGGCTTTGGATGGTAGTCTCAACCAGTGTTAAGAACAAATCCTCCTCGGTGTGTGTCCTGTTCGTGGGGCCTGGCAGTTTGCAGGCCCCCACTTTTTTATTCAACTGTTGTAATTTATTTCCAGAATAGTCTTCTCATCTCAGTAACAGACTAAGAAACAACCTGTATACTGAGGTGAGGATGTTGGATAGCAGACAAAAATCTTCCATTTTAATTATTGCAACTGCCACATTGGTGGCGGTGGTGGTTTTTGCTCCAACTTTACCGGCGGCAGGTGTTATTTGGCATACTGTTCAAAGAGGGGATACGCTATCTGCTATTGCCAAACAATACAGTACCACCGTTACTGCCCTGGCGCAGAGCAATAGTTTAGCCAACCCTAATTTAATCGTGGTTGGTCAAAAACTGAGGATACCAACTGGTGATGGTGTTTTATACACCATCAAAGCTGGCGATACTTTGTGGGATATTGCTACCCGGCAGGGTATCAGCCTAGCAGCATTAAAAGAAGCCAATCCCCATTTAGAGCCTAAGAGGTTGGCTATAGGAAGCACTATTACCCTGCCAGCAGTGGGGGATCGTCTTTTGGCTTCCCGCCAGGGAACAGCTATAGCTTTAGCTTGGCCGCTTACAGGTCGAATCTCGTCTTCTTTTGGTTGGCGCGCAGGCCGCATGCACCAGGGCTTAGACATTGCTGCTTCTTCGGGGCAGCTAATTACAGCCCCGGCTCCGGGCCAAGTGGTGAGTACCGGTTGGTGTGGCGGCTATGGTCAGCGGGTTATTCTAGACCATGGTCGGGGTCTCAAAACCCTGTATGCCCATTGCTCGACTATATTGGTTAAGCCTGGCGATAAAGTGCAGAGCGGTCAAGGCATTGCCCGAGTGGGAGCCACCGGCAATGCCACCGGACCGCATTTGCATTTTGAGGTACACGTGGGTGGCCGTCCTTACGACCCGCTGCAGTTTTTAAAGTAGCGTCTTTATCCTTCCCACCGGCTGGCCAACAAAAGATAGAAAGCTGTTGCGGCTACCAGTTTTTCCACGTCCACGTATTCGTTGGGTTGATGAGCGAGGCCCGGTTCCCCGGGACCAAAGATAATAAACGGCAGATTTAGGCCGGGAACTAATACTGCTGCATCGGTGTAGTAGTTGACACCGCCGGGAGTAAGTTCCCGGCCCCACAATTCTTGCCCTAGTTGCTGCGCTAGCTGAACCAAG
>JAAYWY010000029.1 GCA_012516165.1 Bacillota bacterium | reverse complement strand
GTCGGCGACAAAGCTCCAGGGAAGTCCTTCGGTAACTATTTCCAAGGTGGGCTCCTGAGCGCGGTACAAAAGCTGGCTGCCCAGGTGCCCGGCGGCATCTTTGTATGTTAGATCAATCACCGACTCACCATACCATTTAACGTCTATTACCGTTACAGCTTGATCCGGTAGTATCCCTCGGACCAAAGCACCGCGTTTTAAGTCCTCCAGACGAGCCATGATAATTAGGCCACCCCCTAACAATAACAAAACCTGATTTCAGTTGGGTCAGCCTCCCAGCTAGCTCCCTACTAAAAAGCCGGACGACCACAGAGGGTCGCAGCCTTAATCACTTCCGCGGCATGTAAGGATGGGTTTTTCGTACCACTCGGAACAAGACAGTAACCACCCGAAAAAATAATCCACAGGAGACCCCTCTGGACGCCACTAATATAGAGGTTCTCCTCGGCAATGATTTTTCCTGCCCTGTACCACCCATTTTCAGTCGGGGGGGACTAAGCCCCAACTTCATTATAACAAAAACACCCCGTCACCAATGGACGGGGTGCAAGAAAATTCACTCCAGCCAAAACCCAACACCAACTTTAACAGCAAGGCAAGACATGAGCCCTTCAAGTACAACAGCAACTCCATCATGATATTACTCGTCATCTCCAGATCGCTCTCACCTTGTTCTAAAAAGGTCGTCTGGCTACCACCTTTCTTCATCTATAGTTAATGACCATAACCACTCTAGTGGTACCCATGGAAGCGTTCCGGTAAACATGTCGCACATCGGACTTATAATGGATAGCAGAGCCCTTAGGTATCAAATAACGCCTTTCATTGGCTCCTTCTCCTAGCACTAGCTCAAGAGCACCTTCGTAAACTAGGGTGAATTCCTCTGTACCTTCGACATGAGGTTGAGATTCCGATACTGCATAAGGGTCCAGATCCAAATCGATAATCTCGAAGCTACGATCCTGGTGGGCAGGAAAGATCGGGAACAGGCGGAAACGACCTTGGTCACTAACCACCGGTGTCATATCTGCTTTATTAATAATGACCGTTTCCTGCTCTACCCGCTCCATTAGAGAAGTAAACGACACTTTTAATCCATTAGCTATTTTCCACAAGGTGGATATCGTAGGGCTGGACTCTCCTCGCTCGATCTGCCCCAGCATGCTCTTACTGACACCGGTGAGCTCGGAAACATTTTCCAAAGTAAGCTTTCTTTTGCGGCGCAGTTCCTTTAGGTTTTCAGCGATTAACATATTTATCATTTCAACACTGTCAATATCTTTAATAATGCTCACCCACCTTCTCCGGCATAATAAAATAAAAATTACCCGTAAAGTCCCATTTCTTCATTTTTACTTACGGATAAATAAAAGTTTACAATCGCAAAATGGTACTTTTGTGAAATGAAGTTCACCATTATAAAGACATTTTTGGTTCCCCCTTCAATACTGCTTTTATGGGGATTTCTAACTATCTGCCTGCCGGTAAGGTCTGTGGTGCTACGCCCTGCGGTCGCAAAGCTAAAGAGCCCCTGTCTGAAGGTGTGTCTCCCTATGTAGGCACCGATACCTCCACACCGCTTGCTGCGATGCGCTCTGCTACCAAGGTAAACCAGGATGTCCATTCCGGTGGCACACTGCTTAATCTGCGTCTAAACCAGGATTTGGTCAATACCAAACGGGGCCAGGCTAACTTAGGTAACATGATTCGTACCTTCTTTTCCCTGGGCGCCTTCCACGTTCAATTTAACACCGTATCCAACGAGATACTCTATAAAGCCCAGGAGCACCCCGAGGATTACAAAGATCTACTGGTTCGCGTGGCCGGCTATAGTACACAGTTTGTGAACCTATCCCGATCCATGCAGGATGCGATCATTGCTAGAAACATTCACGACGGCTTTCAAGTAGATCAATGACCCATATATTTTAACTTTAAATTTACCGCAAAGGAGCACCGGCCATGGCAATTACAGGTTATGTAATGCAGCTACAACATTTTTCAGTTAATGACGGCGAAGGGATTCGCACAACAATATTCCTGGCCGGTTGCCCCCTTCGTTGTAAATGGTGCGCAAATCCCGAAGGTTTTGATCATCACCCCAAAATCGCCTATTATTCAAAGACTTGCTCGGGCTGTGGACGGTGTGCCGCCGTCTGCCTTCACGGCATTGGTATCAATTTAAACGCACCTGGTAATCGGGATAAATGTCTTGGCTGCGGAGCCTGTGTTTCGGTCTGCCCAAACGGTTCCCGTAAACAACTTATATCTAAAATGACTGTTGACGAAATAGTGGCTGCCATACTACCTCAGCTAAGATTCCTCCAGGATTCCGGCGGTGGCGTTACCTTTTCTGGCGGTGAAGCAACCAGTCAGCGGGCGTTCTTGCATGCAGCAGCTAAACGCTTC
>JAAYWY010000222.1 GCA_012516165.1 Bacillota bacterium | reverse complement strand
TGGTATTGGCAGTGCCGGACTCAAATTTATCGGGCAAAAAATGGGGCTGGTGTTCGTCGTCGGATTTGCTGCCGGTACCACCAAAAACCAGGGGCTCCATTTCTTCGGCCAGCCGTTTACTTACAACTAAGCCACCGGTTCCGGGAGGTCCGTACAGGCTTTTGTGACCGGTAAAGGCTAAGGCATCGAGATTAAGTTTTTGGAAATCAATTTCCAGGACGCCGGCGGTTTGAGCGGTATCCACCAGCAAGAAAACACCAGTCTCACGGGCTATGGCGGCTATGTCAGCCAGGGGCATGACAGTTCCGCTTACATTGGAGGCGTGGGTGAGCACAATGAGTCTGGTGTTGGGGCGCAAAGCGGCCTTTATCTGCTGCGGGTCTAAACGACCTTTGCTATCGCAGGGAACAATAGTGATTTTTAGCTGCCGTTTTTCTTCCAGAGCACGCAGGGGTCTAATGACAGAGTTATGCTCCATACTGGTGGTTACGACGTGATCAAATGGTCTGAGCAAACCCTGCAAAGCTAGATTTAAAGCATAAGTTACATTGGGGGTAAAGATAACTTGATCTTCCGAGGGAGCATTGACAAGCTGGCACACAGCTTCCCGAGCCTCCAGTACAATGCGCCCGGCTTCCAGACTGAGGCTGTAACCGCCTCGACCGGGGCTGGCTCCTATATGGGCCAAATTATCCATCATGGCCTGCTGAACAGTTGCTGGTTTAGGATTAGAGGTAGCAGCGTTATCTAAGAATACTTTTCGCGAGCTCATATTATTCCCCCCTCTGGTCAGTTAGGATAAAGCGAAAAAAGGCATCGGCTGCTGGCGATAGCACCTTTTGTTTTTGTTTAATCAGATAGAATTTACGATTAAGATCTAAGCCATAAACCGAGAACGCTAACAGTGTTCCTGCAGCTAGTTCTGATTCTATGGCCAAGCGGGAAGCTACTGACAGTCCCAACCCAGATAAGACGGCAGTTTTTACTGCTTCCATACTTTCTAGTCGGGTTCTTACCTTTAAATTATCGCCCGATAAGCCCTGCTTGGTAAGGGCGTTTTCAAAGGTTTCTTGGGTACCGGAACCAACTTCACGTAAGACCCACGGTTGGTCTAATAAAGTAGCAAAATCTATGACCGGAGGCCACTGGGTGTACTTGTCAGTGGCTGGGGCTATAATTACTATTTCATCGTCATAAAAGGGCGTACAGTCAATAGAGTTTAGGTTTTGGTAAGTGCCCACAATCCCGAAGTCAGCTTCGTAGGCCAAGACTTTATTCCAGACAGCGCTGGAATCCGAACGCATTAATTCTATGTACACCTCAGGGTAAAGCTGTAAAAAGTCGGAAATAATGGGTGGCAATATGTAGTCAGCTGGTACTGTACTGGCAAACAATTGGATGCTACCGGCAACGGTATTTTTATATTGGGCAATTTCCTGGAGAGCCCGTTCTTTAAGTCCCAGGATGTCGGCGGCATAACGTTTCAGTATTTGCCCGGCAGGAGTGAGAGCTAGTTTTTTCCCTTGGCGTTCGAACAATTCAACCCCTAATTCTTTTTCTAAAGAAGCGGTCTGAACGCTGAGGGTGGGCTGGGATAGGTACAGACGCCTGGCTGCTTCGGAAAATGTACCACAGTTGGCTATAGTCAAAAACATGGCAAGCTGCCTCAGTTCCATTAGCGCGCCCCCTTTATCTCTCCTCTAATAAGTATCCCACCGGCTTAAAACTGTGTCAAGAACCTATTTATTATCATGATACATGCCATTTAAGGCATTAATTAATGCTATTTGCTCTACCGGTTTCAGGCTATTTATAATTAAAAGGGTATTTTCTGTATTGCTATTTGTAATATCAAAGCTGATAGGGGAGGGTTTTTTATGAACCAAAAAAAGGTTGTGCTGGTAACGGGGGCTGTGGTAGGTGCTCTAAGCGTATTGTTGATGAAAGCTGGTAATCCAGCCAACATGGGTATTTGTGTGGCGTGCTTTATTCGTGATATTGCTGGTGCCTTGGGAATGCACCGGGCCGAAATAGTGCAGTATATACGGCCAGAGGTGCCGGGGTGTATTCTGGGTTCATTTATGGCGGCGGTAGTGGGCGGGGAGTTTAAAGCTCGTGGGGGCTCGTCACCGCTGCTAAGGTTTATTCTCGGTTTCTTTGTTATGTTAGGAGCACTTGTTTTC
>JAAYWY010000028.1 GCA_012516165.1 Bacillota bacterium | reverse complement strand
TTTATCCTTTGCCATCATGAACGTTGGGATGGTCAGGGCTATCCCTTAGGACTGAAAGAAGAAGAGATTCCCCTGGAGTGTCGTATTTTAGCACTAGCTGATGCTTATGATGCCATGACCTCCGACCGTCCGTACCGTAAAGCTATGTCCCAGAGAAATGCCCTGGCAGAAATAAAGCGCGGTGCAGGCACGCAGTTCGATCCCCAGCTGGCGGAAGAATTTGTCCGGATGATCAGAGGAACTGACTACCAAGAACACCTATCTGAGCATACAGCAGAGAAATGAATAGCCGACACAAAAAAGGGGCTACCTCAACCAGCAGCTCCTTAGCAGTTTAGCTTTATGCTTCTAGATTTAGATGGTAAAGGGCCGGAGAAAAGGCCGCCTAATCCTAATTATGTTTTATTGTTTGGCGTAGACCTGAACAATTTCGCCGTAAAACAAGATATGGTAGTCATTATCAGCATACCATTTGTCTTTAATTTCTGGTGCCAGGTTAAGCGGTTCCAAAGTTTGCTTGTGGACGATCCGACATTCTAATATAATATCACAGCCATCGATGCTAGGCGAAGCTACAGCTGTTCCCGGCCGCCGTTTTAAGTTGAGCTCCGCAAATTTATCTACATCCCGACCGGACTTGCTGCCACAATAGGCTAGGGCTTCCTTGAAAGCTCCGCCTAGGGGGACGCTTAAAGTAAAGGATTCTGCCTTTTCAATCAGCTGGCGGGTGTAGCGTGAGAACCGCACCGGAACCACACATACAGGCTTATTCCACATGCGTCCCAATGTGGTCCAACCTATAGTCATAGTGTTGACCTTATCCTCCGATGCTACCGTAAGAAAAGCACCACCTTGAGCTAACTGAGAAATTATCTCCGGAGTTACATTGGTTAGATTAACCTCTTTCATGTTTTTCATCAGGTGTGAAACCCCCTTTTACTTATAGAAATTGCGGGTTGGGATAGAACCCGGCCTCACGCCAGGGGCTATGTGCCACAGACTTTGTGTAGGGCGGTCCTTTGTGGATCGGCCCATGCATGATAGTGTGGTGATAAAGGGATGGGAGGGGACAGAGCTTTTCCCCTACAAGTGGATTTTATGTCCTCTAAGTTTCGTGTAGGGGTGCCCCTTTGTGGCCGCCCGCTAGTTGTTGACATTTGGCCGGGGCTGTGATCCTGGAACATCGCACGTTAAAATTACTTCGGAACTTTCATCGGCCAGAGCGATCAAAGCGCCTTCCGGATCAGCTATTAGACTGTTCCCCAAACTTACCAGGCCGATATGACTGCCGACAGCATTGGCCATAAGAACATAGACTTTGTTCTCCACGGCGCGGGCAATAGGCAAGGCCTTATTTTTCTCTATTTTCCACCGCGCTTCGTGCGGATGATAGTAATGTGCCGAAAGAATAAAGATAGCGGCTACGTTATCCCGGCACGTCTGGCGAGCCAGCTCCGGGTAATTTTGGTCGCGGCAGATAATAACCCCAAACCGGTGATCCCGGTAGGGAAAAGACAATGCCTTATTTCCGGATTCAAAATATTCCGCCTCGGCCTCTGTAACATAGTTCTTATAATATGTATATCTAGTCTTATCTGGTAGCAGCACCGTGGCTGCATTTAGTAAACTATCATCATTTTCCCAGTGAGCGTGCCCAATAATAACCCCCAAATCAAGGTCGGCCGCCCTAAGGGCAATCTGATCTAGCGCTCTAGTTGTTTCTTCTTGGATATCGGATCGGGTTAGGGTATCAGGATTATAGCCAGTAAGGCTCATTTCCGGGAAGGCCAATAGATCCACACCTTTGCGTGCAGCATCAGTCATCATACGAAGAATGGTATCTAAATTCATCTCTAGCGCATCGGAAATAAACACCTGGGCAGCACCTAGTCGCACGAGTTGTCCCTCCTCAAAAATGTGCCTGAAGGTTCATTTATCTATGGCCTTATAATACCACATTTGTTTGATAACGCAAACCATCTTTGCTAAGAATGTATCAATCAAACAGCCCCCAAGCATATCAAAATCATGCTGGGGGCTATGCCTGTTTTAGACAACTAATTTTTGCAGCTTCGTTTATTCCACTTTCACAAAGTATTTTATAAGGTAAGGCATAGGGGGACATCTTTTGTGTTGCCTGTTTATAGATTACAGATTGCCTTTAAGCCCGATCTCAGCGGCTACTTGTTGCATACCCTTAATGGTTTCAGCGATAATAAAATTAAGATCCAAACCCAGCATTTCTGCCCCCTGGGCTATAACTTCTCGTTTTACGCCGGCGGCAAAGGCTTTGTCTTTCCATTTCTTTTTTACTGATTTAGGTTCCAGATCCAAAACGCTTTTACTAGGACGCATCAGTGCCGTAGCAAATATAAGCCCGGTGAGCTCGTCGATGGTATACAGTACCTTCTCCATTCGTTCCACTGGTTCCACGTCAGCACAAATTCCCCAGCCGTGACTTACCACCGCGTGGATATAATCTTCTGGCCAGCCATGTTCCTGTAAGATCTCTGTTGCTTTTTTACAATGCTCGTCCGGGTACATTTCGTAGTCAATATCATGTACCAAGCCAATAATACCCCACTTATCCACCTCGGGCTCGTCCAACACCTCGGCAAAGTGGCGCATTACTGCTTCCACGGTCAAAGCATGGCGAATCAAGCTCTTATCCTTATTATACTTATTCAGCAATTCCCAAGCTTCCTCACGCGTTGGAGTATGCACCATGATAACGCCCTCTTTCTACAATTGTTCTTATTCTAAATACTACCGATTTTAGACAAGAGAGTCAAGTTTATGCAGGGTGGCGTCTGTGTCAAGGCACTGTGTACTGTAGGTTGCAGCTTAAAAAGAATTAACCTCAAACCGTCACTGGTAAGACTGCATTAACCGAAACACTAAGTCTAGCCCTCGCCATCAAACAATCACTATAGAGCAAAAACTAGTCCAAATAGGTAATATCTCGTAAAGCTCTGGTAAGGCTGCTACACGAACCATTAAGGGCCGGTAGCGATGCTCTTGTATGCGTTTATAGAACCTAGTAGCCAAGGTACATTGAGGCTTGTCGGTTTCTTTAGAAGTGACTAGTTTTCCCCTTTGCCAGCAACTAAATAGCTTAGCGTGAGAACACAGTAAATCAAAGCTATTAGCCTACATGATCCTAAGCTTAGCCACGTATCCGACTCCCTGTTTACACCATGCCATCGGTCGGAGACTAAGACGCGCTGAGAGCACATGGCCGACGTGTCCTTCGGCACTAGATGAACAAACCTTATCTTTGTACTCGACGCAAGACAAGATTCCATGCCAGTTGTTGTTAACATAGCGCCGGCAGTTTAAGATAGCTTGTTTATGATTATCTGTTACAGCAACATGATACGCCTTGTCCAGCACGGCATTGAGCTTTAGCCTGTCACCCTTATCAATAGTTATACAGGTTACAATGGTCCTTTCCATCATTATCAATGAAGATTTGCTTTATGGATTGTTTTTCGTAGTTGGCATCTACGTTATCACAGACGTTAAGCCATAGTTCCTCTGCATCTTCTAACCCGGTAAAGTAAAAGGTCTTTTGTAGTCGTCTGCGGCTATTTTCTTCCAGGGGACCTTACTGAAGCCCAAAAAAAGGTAGCCAGTTTTTTGTTAGATAACTATCAGCAAGCAGCTTTTTATAATGTGGATCAGTTAGCGCAAGAGATAGGAGTTAGTAATGCAACTGTAGTCAGATTGGCCTACAAGTTAGGTTATCCGGGTTTTTCTGCTCTGCAGCGCCAAATACAAAACATGGTAAAACAAAAGATTAGCCTTGTAGATAGATTTGATGAACGAATATTAGTAGATGAAGATAAACAGTCGATTTTTAGAAAATCCATAGAACGGGATTTGGAAAATATTAGAGCTACATATACTTGTCTTAATGATGATACTTTACAAGATAGCGTTGAAGTCTTATTGGAGGCCAAACATATTTATACCTTTGGTCAAAGATCATCATATGCTTTGGCATACTATGCAGCGTTTTATTTTAACCAAATTCTCAATAATACAGCCTTACTTTCTACGAATGAAGGATGTTATCCCGAACAGCTTCTGAAAATGAGTACAAGCGATTTGTTGATCACATTTTGTTTTCCAAGATATAGTAAACTGTCGTTTAACATAACAAAGTTTGCTCATGAGAACCAAGTTAAGACGATGGTTATAACAGATAATCTAATAGGACCTCTTACACCATATGCTGATTTAGTATTACCTTGTCGCTATGAGGGAGTGAGCTACTATGATTCTTCGGTAGCAGCTGTATGTATTATCAATGCCATAGCAGCTGGTCTTGCCAAAGCTGAGGTTGGAAAGGTAAAAAAATCATTACAAAAAATAGAACGAGCGGTTGCTTATTGGGATTTCTTTATAGACAAATAAGCATATAGATACTAGAAAAATCTGCGATGGCACCAAAAGCGAAGCACAGACGATAGTCACAATCTGTCAAGGCTTTGGGCATAAATAACAAAAAAGGAGTGGCTGCTTATAAGATGTGTTTTGCCAAATAACCTAATTCTATGTTAGGAGTCAAAAAAATGAGGAGTTCTACTATTGATCTACTCACACAGAAGCGGGGGGTAATACTGTGTTGAAAGAAAATGTTTGGAAAATCATATGCGGCTTGTTGATTGCTGTACTGCTATTAACAGGATGTAGTGGCAGCAAGGTTCCAAAAGAACAAACTAACGGTGAAACTGCTAAACGAGACGATGTGATAATAGCTTATGTTGCCGAGAACCGCGAACTGGATCCTCACAAATCGTCTGATACGATTACATGGCAGACTCTTATGCAAATCTTTGATACATTAGTGAGAATTGAAGCTGATGGTTCGATCAGCCCCTGGCTAGCTGAGAGCTGGGATGTTTCTAATGATGGCAAGGAAGTGTTATTCAAAATTAGAGAGGGTGTCAAATTTCACAACGGGGATATCATGACAGCAGAGGACGTAGCTTATTCTCTCAATAGGAGTATCCAAGCTCCCCAAACAGCAAAATTCACTGGCGTTTTTGATTCGGCCGAGGCTATTGATGACACAACAGTAAAATTAAAGTTACCAAATGCTTATGCTCCTTTTCTCTATTGCTTAGGTAATCCTTGCATGAGTATTGTTAGTCAAGCTGCTGTTGAACAGTATGGAGACGACTTCGGTAGAAATCCAGTTGGTACTGGTGCTTACAAGTATGTTGACTGGGTAAGCGGTGAAAAACTGACAATGACTCGTAATGAGGATTGGTGGAATGGACAAGCTCCTATTAAGGATGTTACTATTCGGTTCATTACAGATACTAGTACCGCCGCCATTGCTCTTGAAAAAGGCGAGGTTGATTTTTTGCACAATCCTGCAGCAGCTGATCTCCCAAATTTAGAAGCAAATCCCAACATTAATGTCATTAATGGCCCCGGAGCTGGTTATTACCATATTTCTTTCAACAATGGTAAGGAGAGTGTGTTTCACGACCAGGCTTTGCGTGTTGCCGTAAGTTATGCTATTGATCGCGAAGCTTTTCTCATGGGGGGGATAGATGGTAACGGTGGTATCTGTGAGTTTCCAGCAGCCCCAGTTGCTTTTGGTTATAACCCAAACTTTAAACAAAATGAGTACAATCTAGAGCATGCAAAAAAGCTTTTGGCCGAAGCCGGATACCCCGAAGGTTCACTCAATGTTAGAATCCGAACAAATGAGAACCCACAATATGCTAAACCTTGTGAAATACTTCAAGAAGCCTTGCGGCAAATTGGAATTAAGTCAACCCTTGAGCCTTTAGAGCGAGCAACCTATTTGGATGAGGTTACTCGTAATTTTGACTATGATATTACCATATATCTCATTACTGCCTCGGTACCTGACTGTGATTATACAATGTATACAAGGTTGCATAGCAAAATGCTGGGTGCCGGAAATAACTTCACACAAACTAATATACCGGAACTTGATGAAATACTCGATCGTGCTAGGATTTCTCAAGATCCGGAAGAACGAAAGCAGCTTTACACAGAAGCTGCACAAATTGTTAAGGAATCAGCTACGCTAATCCCGATTTTACACAATGCTTACAACAATGCTTTCAATAAAGATCTTAAGGGTTGCCAGTATCACTGCATTAACTATCATTTCTTTTACGAGCTAAGCTGGTAAGTTTTTAGTTCAAAAATTTAGTGCTGTGACAAAAGACTACTAAACAGTTGATAAGGCAATGGCGAAGAGAGTATTGCTAAAATCTTCGCCATTGCAGGTATCCATGGAATGAAATAAATAATAATTACTATCAGTACCTCAATTTAGGAGGGTAACCATGCTAAAATATATTGCAAAACGAATAATTCTTATGGTGCCTGTAATATTAGGTGTTTCAATTATTATTTTTACCATAATGTCATTTACTCCTGGTGACCCGGTTTTCTTATACTGGGCGAAGGTGCATCAGAAGAAGCAATTGCTGAACTGAGGGCGGAAATGGGCTTGAATGATCCACTGCCTGTACAATATATCCGATATGTTAGAAATGCATTGCTTGGCGACTTAGGTCGTTCATATCATAGCAATAAGCCGGTGGCCAGTGAAGTTGCATCACGTTTCCCTACGACATTACGTCTCACTATTGCTGGCACTATTATTGCGGTTATAATAGGTGTTCCGGTTGGGATTATTTCTGCAGTGAAGCAATACAGCATTATTGATAGTGTTAGCCTTGTTGTATCGATGATTTTTACGTCAATGCCATCGTTTTGGTTAGGGCTTATGCTAATCTTAGTCTTTTCGCTGAAATTCAATATGTTCCCAGCGACGGGAGGGGACACCTGGCGGCATTTTATTCTTCCAAGTTTTGCATTGGCTGCGGCATCGATGGCGTCGCTTATTCGAATGACTCGTTCTACGATGCTAGAAGTTATTCGACAGGATTATATACGAACAGCACGGGCTAAAGGTGCAAGTGAAAAACAGGTAGTGTTCCGACATGCATTGCCGAATGCCCTGTTACCGGTTGTTACGGTAATTGGCCTTAATTTCGGCCGTCAGTTGGGTGGTGCCATTGTTACTGAAACGGTATTTGCTATGCCTGGCATTGGCATGCTTATGGTCAATGGTATCCGGTCAAGAGACACACCTATCGTTATGGCGTCGGTGTTGTTTGCAGCTATTCTTGCTGGGGCCGTTAATTTAATAGTTGATATTATCTATACTTTTATCGATCCACGTGTAAAATCTGAATTCGTAAAGGGTTAACGTATTTCCGCCATGATGTAATGAACTATTAATTATACTCACAGTGCTGTTGTAAAACACCCAAATACTAAAGAAACTATTTGTATCAACCGCAAAGCCCGAACCATCAGCAGATTGTCGAATACCAAAATACCAAAGGAACGAAAGGAAATGGTAAATGGGCTATAAAACAACGACACAAACGGGAAAAGTAGTTGTTGGACACAGAGACACGACTAAAAGACGAAGCCAGATATCGCTACTGGCGCGCCGCTTTGCAAGAAATAGATTGGCTTTGACTGGATTGATTATTTTTATCATTCTAGTGTTGGGTGCGATCTTCGCAGATTTTATTGTTGATTACGAACAAGATGCAATAACACAAAACGTCCAAATTAGGAATCTACCTCCTTGTCGCGAACATATCTTTGGCACAGATCGTTTTGGACGCGATGTATTTGCACGAATTCTTTATGGTGCACGAATATCTTTGTCTGTTGGTGTTGTTACTATTATTTCTTCATTAATTGTGGGGTCAATAATAGGGGCTGTAGCTGCATACTATGGTGGTCATATTGACAATATCCTTATGCGTATCATGGACATTTTTTTGGCAATTCCTCATACGTTGATGGCCATCTGTATTGTTGCCGCGCTAGGAGTAGGTACTATTAAAATGTTGATAGCATTAAGCATAGCTCAAGTTCCACAATTCGCCAGAATTGTAAGATCTGCTATTCTTACTGTAAAGGGACAGGAATTTGTCGAAGCAGCTAGAGCTTGTGGCACCAGCGATCGCCGCATTATTATCAGGCATATTCTTCCTAATGCGATTGGTCCCATTATTGTGCAGGCGACACTTAGTGTGGCGCACACTATTATTTCAATTACCATGCTTAGTTTTCTTGGAATCGGTGTTCAGCCTCCTACACCAGAATGGGGATCAATGATGTCTGATGCCAAGGATCAGATGAGACATTATCCCTACCTGGTTTATATTCCGGGCTTTTTTATCGCACTTACTTCTTTATCTCTTAACCTTATTGGAGATGGACTAAGAGATGCATTGGATCCGAGGCTAAAGAACTAACGCAAAGGAGTATAGTTATGGCGGACAAGTTACTTGAGATCAATGACCTGGAGGTGATCTACACTACAGAAGAGGGAGGAATTGTTAACGCAGTAAACGGACTGGATCTTACTGTCAATGAAGGAGAAACCCTCGGCCTAGTTGGGGAGACAGGTGCTGGGAAGACCACTGTGGCTTTGTCAATAATGAAGTTGCTACCAGAACGGGTAAGCCGCATTACAAAAGGACAGATTTTCCTTGGAGGAATAGATGTTACAAATGCAACTGAGGCGGATATGCGGGTAATGCGTGGAGCTGCTATGTCTATGATCTTTCAAGATCCTATGACAAGTCTAAATCCCGTGCAAACTATAGGAAATCAGATTGCCGAGATGGTTGAATTGCACAATAGGGATTACAACAAGAAACAAATATCTGACCGCGTGGATGAACTACTAAAACTGGTGGGATTGCCTGCCGATAGAAAGGGAGAATATCCTCACCAATTCTCGGGTGGTATGAGACAGCGTGTTGTTATAGCTATTTCCCTTGCGTGCGAGCCTAAGCTATTGCTTGCCGATGAGCCTACGACAGCATTGGATGTAACTATTCAAGCACAGGTATTAGATTTAATGAATAAACTTAAAGAACAGTTTAACACTGCTATGATTTTGATTACTCACGATCTGGGAGTGGTTGCGCAAACTTGTGATCGAGTTGCAATTATGTATGCTGGTGAAATTGTTGAGATTGGAACGGTAGCAGATATATTTGAGGGGCGTAGCCATCACCCGTACACAGAAGGATTATTTGGTTCAATTCCAAATCTTGAAAAGCCGACCCGCCGTCTACAAGTTATTGAAGGGTTAATGCCAGATCCAACTAACTTACCTGAGGGGTGCAAGTTTCATCCGAGATGTCCAGAATGTATGGAAATTTGTAAAGCTGTTTATCCTGAAGTAACCATAATTGAGGGTGAACATAGAGTAAAATGCCATCTTTTCTACAATGGGGACCACAGTTGAATGAATCCCAAAAACGAAAGGAACGTAAATATGGAACAACCTTTGATTGAAACAAAAGATCTTAGGAAATATTTTAAGACCCCTAAGGGAAACTTGCATGCTGTGGATGGCATAAATTTATCGATTAAAAAAGGAAATACCTTGGGGGTAGTTGGAGAATCAGGTTGTGGTAAATCTACTTTGGGCCGTACAATACTTCGCCTGATTGAACCCACCAGTGGTGAAGTTTTATATAATGGGGATAACATTATTGGCTATGACAAACGAAAGATGAATCAAATGCGTAAAAAAATGCAGATTATCTTCCAAGATCCATATGCTTCGCTAAACCCTCGTATGACAGTAAGTCAAATTATAGCTGAGCCTATGATCGTTTGTAAAACTGTCTCTAGCCGTAGGGAACTTAATGAGAGGGTATACGAATTGATGGATAAGGTTGGTTTGGCCGATAGGCTAGCTAATTCATATCCTCATGAGCTTGACGGTGGAAGGCGTCAGAGAATTGGTATTGCCCGTGCTTTAGCTCTTAATCCAGAGTTTATAGTATGCGATGAACCAGTTTCTGCGTTGGATGTTTCAATTCAGGCTCAGAGTCTTAACATGTTGATGGATTTACAAGAGAGCATGGACCTGACATACATGTTTATTACTCATGATTTGAGTGTCGTAAAACACATTAGCGATCAAATTATGGTTATGTATCTTGGAGTTTGCGTCGAGATGTCTCCGACGGACGATTTGTTTAAATCGCCACTTCATACTTATACTCAAGCTTTACTTGATGCTATACCTGTTCCATCGTTGAAGTTTTGTACTAAAACACAAAATATCATAAAAGGTGAGATTACTAGTCCTATCAACCCGCAATCAGGATGTCGGTTTGTGACGCGATGTCCAAAGGCGTCTGCAGCTTGTACGAGAGAGAATTTGGAGATCAAAGAAGTTTCACAAGGTCACTTTGTAGCTTGTGTATTATATTGATTATATTATGGATGAAAATATTGAAAAGTAGCATTGGAAGGGCTAGCTAATGAGATTTGAAAGGAGCACTTGCAGTGGGAAAAAGAACGGAAATTTTATATTTAAGTGAGCCTGATATGATACAATCAGGCGTGCTCGATTCAGCGCGTTGTGTCGATGTTCTTGGTGAGGTATTCCAATTAATGGGGGTAGGGGATTATCTCATGGGAGGCCATAATCATAACGAGCACGGCCATTCGATTGTCTTCCCCAAGACTAGTAAGTTCCCCAATATGCCTATTGCTGGTCCCGACCGCAGATTTACGGCAATGATAGCTTATCTGGGTGGTCGTTTTAATATCTGTGGTGAAAAGTGGTATGGTTCCAACATAGCTAATCCTGCTCGGGGTCTTCCACGTTCGATTCATCTTTCGGTTCTAAATGATCCAGATACCTGTGAGCCTTTTGCAATCATGTCAGCTAATTTAGTAAGTGCGATTCGAACTGGTTGTGTACCTGCTTTAAGCACTCGATATCTTGCTCGGAAAGATGCAAAGGTATGTGCGCTCATTGGTGCTGGCCCTATTAACAAGGCCGCATTTCAGGCAATTGCTACTCAGATAAAAACACTCGAAGAAGTTGTAGTATACGATTTGTTCCCAGACAAATCGGAGACCTTAATAGAATGGGCGGAGGCAGAAACTGGAATTAAAGGCAGGGTTGCGGCAACGCTTGAAGATGCCGTCCGTTCAGGTGATATTATTAATTGTGCTGCTTCCCGTTTAAAGCCGGTATACATTCTTGATGAGTGGATTCCTAAGGGCTCAGTAGTTATTTTGAGTGGGGCGGCCTTATTTGATGATGCAGCGTTACTTAATTGTCAGGTCGTGTATGATAATCCGCATATGCAGGAAGCTTATAAGAGCGAAGAAATTTACTTTGAAACCAAGGAAGAGTTTTATAATACACAAAAAGGTGGCCAATTTTTCCGCCTGATAGACGAGGGAAGGCTACCTCCGTTTATCGAAACACCTTCCCTTTGCAAAATGGCGATTGGTGAACAAAATGGTAGGACAAATGATGATGAGCGTTTCATTTTTCTTACTGCAGGCATGTCAGTATTTGACGTAGCGTGGAGTTATGAGTGCTATTACAATGCTAATAAACTGGGGCTTGGGACTAAGCTGCTATTGTGGGATAATCCTTATTGGTATTAAAATTGTAGCTAATGCATACGTGCTAAGGGTCTTGCGTAATTCCAGTTTTTCACCACAACAAAAATAACAACGATTACTGCAGCTGACCATTTTTATCTCCAGCGGTTTCGAGCGGTCGCAAGCAACAATGAGTTTTGTGGCTAAATCAGGCTTTTGAGTTTCCATTGCTATCTTTTTGCAACCCTGAGTAACTTTTAACCAAGAAGCTACTTAGGGTTGTGGCTTTTCCAAGGTCTTAAATTCATCAGTAGAATCAAGTGCTGCATACTCCTTTTCATTCCCATTAACTGCAAAAGCGTATACTACTCCCTGGGAGAGCTGCTTTTGATAGTGCCCCTCCCCTGGTTTGGTGAACACGAAGATAAGGTATTATATTTAACCGGGGGAAGGGCAATGATGTTACAGAATTCAAGTAGTGACCGAGGTTTTCAATATACGAGCCTTTTGCATAATCCCCAGCCCTTACAAGCCAAGAGGTTGGAAGCTCAAAGAAAGGACTTCACTCCAAAGCTGGAGAATCATTCAAGTGCCAACCCAAAAATCTCCAAGGAGTGAAGCCACTTGTATATTCTCCCAAGAACCCTGTTTTCCCTACCCCAAGGAGCCCCTCCACATAGCCGCGAGGCAATAATAAGAGCTTTATTGGCAGCACCCCTTCTAGGAATCAGCACTTTTACCGCCCTTCACTATAGACTGGATACAGATTTACGGTTTCGCTACCAGTGTGGATTTGATATCAGCCGTCGTGCACCATCAATATCCACTTTAAGCCGGGTATTTGCTACCATTACCAAAAAGGAGTTAGCAGAACAGTTATTTTATGATCTAGTTCAGAATGGTATGTCATGGTGCTCTCCATACAACTATGGCATGGTGGTCAAAGTTAATATTTGAGATGATTTGAGGCGCTTTTACATTCCTCATCGTGATAGCCAAAACTGGAATGAGCTTTATAGTCAACGTACAAGTGTGGAACGCTGCAATTCTCGTTTAAAGGAGTACCTTAGTGCCAATGACCTTCATGTTGGTGGAATAAAGAAAGTTACAACTCATGCATTCCTCAATGCTATAGTACTGTTGGCTTCTGCGCTGGCTTTGAAGAAGTATACGGAAAGAAACGGCTCGACGAGCCAGGTTGCCTAGGAAAAAGCGTTAAGATTGATTGGCATACTACTGGGGCTGATAAAATTCTGGAGGTGTCTTCTTTTTTAAGGGCTTAATCGGCTGATGCGGGATTATTCGGGATTATTACCGTATCTTTAGGTTTCTAAAGTCCAAATGGTCTTTGGAAAAAGAGAATTGGTTCTGTCGTTTTCGCCTTGGAAATCGGGCTTTTTGAAAAAGGCTCATATAAAATACTTGTGCCAAAGGAATTTTTATCTGTTCGTGCAGAAAAGAGAATTGCCATCAGTTTAGCTTATAATCCTATAACATGCTTGAGCCGTAAAGATTATCTTGCATACAATTTACGGTTTGAGGTTTTCCGTAAAATAAAGAAACATTGTTGTAGTATAGGGCAAAAAAAGAATCAGGCGAAGATACTGAAGACGATTTGGAAAACTTGCCTGATGAAAATAAAGCAGCATTTTATCCGGGATATTCCGAGATATTATTATAAGGAAGTTTCAAAATCAACACTGCAACAGCGCATATGGACAAAAAGCACAACTGGCGGGAGAGATCCTCTTTGGAACGAAGATGAATCGTCTCCGGTCAAGAAGATATTAAGCTTTATGAAAAACTTCAAAGCAATGTGTGTATTAGAGATCGTCAGAGAGAGGGTACACGTGCGCAAATTAGAATATAGCATAAATTTGGCATAAAGCAGGTGGCGCTAATGGCGCATAGGACACAAGAGGAACAGCGGCACTATGATATGAACCGCATCCGTAGCAAGAATACAAGAATTGAAACTGTTTTTAGAAAATCGCTATGGCGGGAAAGAATAAATTATAGGAACAATTATCAATTGCTTCCTGGGAACCTGATATAGCAATAAAAAAATACAAGATTGTAATTTTTTATGATGGTGAATTTTGGCACGGAAAAGATTGGGAGATAAAGAAGCCTAAAATTAAAAACAACCTGGATTATTAAATACAAAAAAATAGAAAATAATTTAGAAGATCGTATTAAAATAGTCAAAGAAACCATATCCCTGGTTAAGCTAGAAGAATATATTGATAAATATGCCAATGAATTGTAGTGATGAATTAAGTTTGTAGTAGCTTAAAAAAACTTTTGTTATAATAGACACAAGTTATTATAAAGGGAGATTGAATAGTTATGTTTACATCTGTTGAAATATGCGCCGGAGCCGGAGGCCAAGCGTTGGGGCTTGAAATGGCTGGGTTTGAACATGTTGCTTTAGTAGAAATAGAGAAAGAGTATTGCGCAACGCTGAAGCTTAATCGTCCTAACTGGAATGTGATAAATGAAGACGTTAGGCTGTTCGACGGAAATGCTTATCGTGGAATTGATTTGCTCGCAGGAGGTGTGCCTTGCCCACCATTTTCTATTGCAGGCAAACAACTTGGGTCGGAAGATGAGCGCGATTTATTTCCTGAAGCAATAAGGCTGACAGAGGTTATAAAACCAAAGGCGGTAATGCTTGAAAATGTGAGAGGCATTCTTGATTCTATGTTTGATGAATATAGAAAAAAAATTAAAGATAGTCTGGAAGCACTAGGTTATCAGGTTGAATGGAGGCTATTGAATGCTTCTGACTACGGTGTACCGCAATTGCGGCCCCGCGTTGTTTTTGTGGCAATAAGAAACGACTTAGCAGCAGATTTCACATTTCCGACAGAAATCGTGCATGCTCCTACAGTTGGAGAAATATTAGGTGATTTAATGGGAGCAAATGGCTGGATAGGAGTTAAACAATGGATAGAGCAGGCAAATGATATTGCCCCGACAATTGTTGGGGGTTCAAAAAAACATGGTGGGCCTGATTTAGGGCCTACCCGGGCGAAACGTGCATGGGCTGCTTTGGGAGTTGATGGAAGCGGAATTGCAAACGATGCGCCAGCTCGTGACTTTGTTGGAATGCCTAAATTGACTAACCGGATGGTAGCAAGGCTCCAGGGATTCCCTGATGATTGGATTTTTAGCGGTTCAAAAACTAGCGTTTACCGCCAAATCGGTAACGCATTTCCACCTCCTGTAGCATGTGCGGTTGGAACCCAGATAAGAAAGTGTTTGCTTAAAGCAAACAAACTTGAAATGAAAGGAGCCTGATATTTATATGAATGCATATTTTAGCGAGGCTAGGAAAAAATATCATGCTAATTTGTTAAATTCTATTCTTACAGTTGGGAGCAATGGAATTCCAAGCAATGCTGACAAAGACAGCCGTTTATCTGTTGAGATAGCTAAGGGAATTACCAATTTACTTGAAACAAATGTAGGAATAAAAACAGCGGGCCAAACAAGTGGTTCTCAATTTGAGGCCATAAATATGGAATTTCTTAAGGATACCTTTTTGAAACTGGGGAATATACGGCCAGGAAATTGGGATATCCAACGGATAGGCAATAGAGATAGGTTAGCAATATCACGGTTCGAGCAATATGCCCATTTATATGATTTGAACGAGATATCAAAAGGGAATCCGGAACTTGCAGCTATTTTGGGAAGTGACTATACAATAACGCCGGATGTTATAATATCACATACTCCATTCGATGATGAAGTTATAAATACACCTACTGTTTTGGTGGATGACAGTGTATGTCTTAAAGCCGTATTGAGAAAATCTAATGGAGGTAAAGATATACTTCATGCAAGTATTTCTTCAAAATGGACTATTAGATCTGATAGAAGCCAAAATAGCCGTACAGAAGCGCTAAATTTAATTCGCAATAGGAAAGGGCACCTGCCTCATATTGTAGTTGTAACTGGTGAACCACTGCCAAGCAGAATTGCATCGATTTCTTTGGGAACGGGTGACATTGATTGTGTTTATCATTTTGCACTATATGAATTGATACAGGCTGTGAATGAATTTGGCAATGATGACTCTATTGTTTTGATGCAAACCATGATAAATGGTAAAAGGCTCAAAGATATATCTGATTTGCCTTTAGACCTTGCTGTGTAATTAATACATATGAGGATCTTGCATAACTCCAATTTTCCACCGCAATAAAAAGTAATAACTAACCAAGACTACCAGAGCTGACTGTTTTTTGCTCCCAGCAGTCTTAAAATAGCCTCATCACATTGCCATATTAAAACCCATATACTTCTCCCAATACCCCCTCACAGGTTAACTGAAAACCAAACCATAACTATGCCGCAATTTTATCCTGACCTTGTGACATAACAGAATTAACGGCCAACGTAGCAGCTATCAAAGTTACACAGGACAAGACCTGATAAAAGCGTACCCTCTTGATGCCTCTAACCCTAACCGTATTCAGGCCTAAATTAACCTTGGTTTTCACTACCATCCCATATGATGAGTCTGAGTACCATGCAGATCCAAAGGGACAGTTCAGCTTACCTAATACATGGGGGCAGCGAAACTTGTGGGTTTTGGTGCTAGCATCATAACCCCAATAGGTCATGCGGTATCCCATAGAGCATAAAGGAGTGCCGTCAAAGTCAAAACCTTCCGGAGGTTCTTTGGCACCACGCTGATTAAGAGGAACAATAGCCTGGGCCCTGTATTTATTTATAGAAAGCTTCCGAGTAAATGGTCTTGGTATCATAAGCCATATCCATAATCCAATAACGGGGCCAGCTGTCTGCGGGGAGCGAACTTGTTACCTTCTCCATTAAAGGCAAGGCTTCATTAGAATCATGTACATTAGCCGGTGTAACTACAATGGCAATAGGGAGTTCACTTTGGCAGTCGCAGGCGATATGTGTCTTGTAACCAAACCAGGCTTTCTGGTTTCCATGGCTATCTCTGTTGCTACCTCAAGCAGCCTCTTGGTCAGAAGTTGGCTTATCATTAGGTTGCGGTTTCTCCCAAGCGCTAATCTCAGTGGAATCAAGAGCCACATACTCACTTCCGATAACACCATCGGAACGTCCCTGGGTCACGACTTGTTCGAAAAGCAAGTCCATAGCACCGGTCTTTTCAAGTTTGGCGATAAAACGGCTAAAGGTTGCTTCGCTTGGTACGGTACCGAAGGCGTTGAATCCGCAGTGGTAGCGAAAAGAAGGATCGGTACGTAGGCGTTCAACCAGTTTAGCAATGTTTGGTATGGCCTCGAGTTGTTTTGCTATCAAGCTTCGTAACATGGCTTCTCTAGAGTAGCCTTTGGGGCCAAATTTAGACTCGGGTTTCAGTAGCTGTAGTGCGGGCCCAAGATTAAGGGTGGCAAAAACTGCTTGGAGTCGATTCTTGGGCTGTAATTCAAGAATTTGTTCGAAGGAAAATAGCGGTGGCTGTAGAAGATACATGTGACTTCACCTCCTGTATTAGATTTTTGGGTCACATTTATCTTCTACAAAAGCGGGGTGAAGTCTTTTTATTACTGCTTAGAACCCTTGGTGTTATTGGCTTAGGAGATTTGAAAGATCCTCATTCAGCTGTCTATGCTAATCATCCTCGCGGTATCGGCGAGGTAGCGCTGAAATATATTCAGGGAGAATTAGAGACTCTAAGGGAGCAAACAAAATTGTTTCCTTGAGAGGATAACCATGTTAGTAGATACCGGTGACGATGAAGTAAATGCCCAATTTAACGACTTATATGCGGGTGGTCACCAGCTTATCAGTACCGGTAAAGCAGGAGTTTTTTAGTGGCGTGGCGAAACTTTCCCTACCAGTCTATTAGCTGATAAGATACTCCTGCCTTTTGACATGGTCAGCAGGGGGTAACATACGTTGGTTGGTCTAAAGTATGCTGTGACAAAATAGGAGAGTGGTTTCGCCGTGAGCAAAGGTTTGATCCAATCTATTGAACGGGCAATCGCTGTTTTGACACTGATTCGCCATTCAGAAGAACCGTTAACAATAGCTAACATGAGTACCGTACTCGGAATACCCAGGACAACTCTATACCCAATCATAAGAACGTTAGAAGAGTACGATCTTGTGCATAGAGATGAGCAGAGCAGAAGACTTGAACTGGGTTGGAAGCTTTATGATTTAGGCTTGGGATATATGGAGCAGAATGCTGATATAGAAACCCGCGATGAGGCCCGGCGCCTACGGATGAAGTGGCAGCAAGTTGTCTATTCCGGGATCTATGCTGGTGAAAATCTGATCGCTTACACTGTGGTGGAGCTACCGGATGAACCCCATGCATCACCACCGCAGCTGGGGTTTTTTGCCGCTGCTCATGCTACAGCTAGCGGAAAGCTGCACTTAGCCCATCGTGAAAAAAAAGATATTGATTGGATATTTGAACCGGGCCGCCTGGTTAAATATACGCCTAAAACAATCACTGATCCAGAACAATTGCTACGCGAACTAGACCAGATAAAAAAACAAGGTTATGCAATAGACGACGAGGAGAGAAACGAAGGTGCAATGTGTATTGCTGTGCCGGTAATGAACCTGTTAGGGGAATGTACGAAGTCGCTCAGTATATCAGGGCCGAAGAAAGAGATACTGGCTAATTTTGACGACATGAAAACCGATCTTATTTTATCGGCGCAACGGTTATCACAAAGACCGTGGGATACCATCGGAAAACGGCCACGAACTGAATGAGCAAACAATATTAATTAAAGAGGGTTTATAGAGCAAAAAAGAAGGAAGCGCTCCTGAAACGGGCGCTTCCTTCTTTTTTGCTCTTAAATTAATAATTGCTTTAACATACATTAGATAAACTTATGCACAGCGGGAGCTCCCACTAGCAGGAAAACAGAGTGTACACATAGAATTACTATATGACGTCACTGTAGACAACTATACGAAAAAGATAGACATAATAGACTGGAATAATAGAAGTGCTTCTTAAATGGCTTCATCTGAAGGGGGGTGTATTACCATGGCTGTGACAGTGAAGGCGGAGAGATGCAAGGGATGTCATTATTGCATAGAAACCTGCCCGAAAAAGGCCATATCATTAGCAGGAGCTATGAACAAGCAAGGGTATGAGTATGTACAGGTGGATGAAGAAAAGTGCATAAGTTGTGGCCTGTGTTTCACGGTTTGTCCTGACTTTGTATTTGAGATTAGCTGAAAGGAGGATTAAATATGAGTAAAGTGATGATGA
>JAAYWY010000221.1 GCA_012516165.1 Bacillota bacterium | reverse complement strand
GGTTGGGAAAAACGAATTGTAGAAAGAAAAAGTGTCGTAGCGGAAAAATTTGGTAAGCACGATTGGTGTTGCTAGGATTGACCGGAGGGGGTACCATCTAAAGACAAGGTGCTCCCCTGGTTTTTATTATTACAAGGGGGCTTTATGGTGGCAGTTTCGCTGTGGCACAAAAAGGTAATCTTTTTTGGTGGTAAAGGTGGCGTAGGAAAAACCACTTGCTCTGCTAGTTTTGGCCTCTTAGCAGCTAAACGAGGGTTGCGGACCTTAGTGGTTTCTACCGACCCAGCCCATAGCCTGGGAGATATTTTTGCCACCCATATAGACGAAGAAGGACAATTAGCGCCCAATCTGTGGGGATATGAAATAAATCCCGTAAAAGAAAGCGAGCGCTACACTGAACAGATCAAAAGTCAGTTCCAAAATGTAGTTAGCCCTGTTATTATGGAAGAGATTCAGCGGCAAATAGAGGCGGCCTATAGCGCTCCCGGCTCGGAAGAAGCAGCCATCTTTGATAAATTCATCGACATGCTCGAACGCATCGAAACCGAGTTTGATCTGGTGGTATTTGATACAGCGCCTACCGGCCACACCTTGCGGTTGCTTTCCCTGCCGGAGCTGTTGGCATCTTGGATCGAACATCTCATTGCCCAGCGGGAAAAAGCTAACCGACTCATGTCCATGGCAGCAGTGGGATCGCCAGAATTAAAAGAAAAAACCGATAAACCAGATCCCGTATTGGCTACACTAAAACGACGGGAAGAACGGTTTCGCCGAGCTCGCGAGTTTATTGTAGACAATCAGGCAGCCAGTTTCATCTTTGTTGTTAACGCCGAAAAACTGCCCATAATGGAAACCCAAAAGGCTATGGAAATACTGGTCAAGTATCAAATTCCTATAGGAGGAGTAATAGTAAACCGCCTTTTGCCCACTGACCAAGAGGGACCATTTTGGACACGCCGCCGCGAGCTGGAGAAAAAGTACATGGCCGAGATAGAAGAACAGTTTGGTTCCCTAATTTTGGCCAAACTCCCACTTTTGCCCGACGATATTTACGGGCGACAAGCCCTAGATCAAATAGTACAAATGCTGGAAGAGCAAATAATTGACTAAAGACAGAACAAATTATTACTCCAGATTGTCGTCGGCCACCAGTAGTGTTAAAAACCCCGGCAGCCGACGACAAATAACAAGGTAATATTATTCGCCCGAAAAAGCATACACACTGGCACAACTACTGCTTTTAGACCAGATTGAGAGCGAACAATGCATAGAAAATCATACATTTAATGAGCAAAGAAAAAGTAGTCACAACCCTTAAGCAGACAGGGTTATTTGCACCACCGAGATGGGTTTGCAGCCTACCTATAAGGACTGGAAACTGTCCACATAGGGTAAAATAACCTCCCGGCTATTTGTTTGCAGCCTACCTATAAGGAATGGAAACCCAGTTCAAGCTTGCTTTGTTCCAGGCTGAAATATATGTTTGCAGCCTACCTATAAGGAATGGAAACATAACATTCAGTGAAGAAATCAGATCAAACATAAGTTGTTTGCAGCCTACCTATAAGGAATGGAAACGCTCATAATAGCGCATGCTTCCTCTAGGC
>JAAYWY010000220.1 GCA_012516165.1 Bacillota bacterium | reverse complement strand
TAGCATGCTGTTTTAGCTGTTTTTAGTATTATACGATATCTAAAGAACTGAGATGAAGTGTTTTAGGGAGTTGTATTTAAGGACTATCTTATGGGTGAAGGGTACTTTCGTCAAAAGAGTAATGGGGGTAATGGCTGGGGATGCATAAAATAGAGGGGGCATTATTCCTAGAGCTACGGAAAGAGCGATAAAACCCCCGGCTTGTCCAAGCCATTTGTCTATTTTTCCCCCCACCCGTATTAAGGGCAAGCGGAAACGCATTTTAATGGGCCACAACAAAGGAACCCCCGCTGGTGTTAAGGCATCGAAGATGATATGACAACTATAGCCTAAAAGTAGAGGCCGCCAAAAAGTGGGTATCAAAGATTGGGCGGCTACTTTTACTGCTGCCCAAGCTACTACAGAATGAGTGACACCGCGATGGGTAGCAAAAGCCAGCAGGAGGAAAAAACCACCGGTTATAATGGCTGCCGGGGCATTGTATTTTAATCCTAAGTAAAGTATGGTTATTCCCAGCAATGCCCGGCTGAGTCGGCAAGAAGGTAGTCTTCTCCCTAACAGAGAATGGTCTTCATCAATATCTGGTAGAAGGGAGCCAAAGGCAGCACAAGCTAAAGCAGCTGTTCGCATAGCCAGCTCTGGTGATAACATAGTTTCTATGTTAGGGCCGTATCCTGTGAGACTAGCGAGAGCAACAGCAGTGGCAGCATGAGATAAGCCGGTGACTGCAAGCACCCCCCTGGTATTGCGATAACAAAATTTAGTTAGATAGTGACTGATATTGTCTTTCGTTGTCCAACAGATAATTTCCTGCTAGAGTTTTCACAACATACGGCCGCTTAAGATCGGGAGTTAGCTGCGTTCTATCAGTACAGCTAACACAATAAGGATACCGCCGATTATTTCGCGTACATAAAGGTGTTCCCCGAGGATAATAAATCCCAGTAAGGTGGTAAAAAAGGGTTCTGTGGTGGCAACAATGGCGGTTCGGCCAGGCCCAAGGTAAGTAATAGCGCTAAGAAGGCAGGAAAGTGCCAATACTGAGGGTACAAGTACAAGAAAGAGCATAAGGCCGATGCAGGTCCCTTCGAGAGGAAAAGAAAGAGATGTGTGGGTGAGAGCGCTGGCTGCCAGGAAGGCTAATGTAGCAGTGGTAGTGGTTCCAGCACTTACCACTGCTACAGGAAGATCCTGTAGAGAGCGGTCGCTAAGGAGCATAAAGATGGCATTGCCAACAGCGGCGGCTAAGGCATAAAGTAAACCGGGCCAAGAGAAGCCAATAGTTATAGACGGGCCAGCGATGATGATAAGACCAATTAAGGTTATGAACAAAGCTAATAGGCGCTTGGAGTTAGGACGAATCCCAAGAAAAATAGTTTCCATTAAGGTGACAAGAGTGGGATAAAGATAAAATAGAAAAGCGGCTAGACCGGCTGGTATGTACATAAAGGCGTAGAATAAAAAGAGGACAGTAACAGCCTGGAATAACCCTAGCAATACAAATAGACGGTAGTGATTATAATGTAGGGATAGGAGCTGTTGGCGGGCCCACAGGATAAAAATGAAGGCTGCCAGGAGAAAACGCCAGGTAAGAACAGTTAGCGGCGACAAACCGTGGTCGTACAAGAGCTTGGCCGCTATGGCTTCGGTACTGTAAGAGAAACCAGATAGTAATGCCAGGAGAAATCCAATAACTATTTGTTGGTCTTTGTTTGCTGCAGATGCTGCGTTATTATGGTTCATGGTGCACCTTCTTTTTATCTTGGTGATGATCTGTCGGTCCTAAAGGGCATTGTATCATATATTTGTCCTTGCAAAACTAGACTTTGGTGGTAGATGATTATTTCTTTATCAGATTGTATTTATGGTAATGGTCCACACTGGCAAATAAACCAGGGAGGTTGTTTCCTGTAAAGCTTAGCTTTATGAAACAACCTCCCTGCAATGTTTGATTTACATGCTACTGATCAGTTCTTTTTAGGTAAGGTCTGAAGATAGTCATTGATAGCTCGAGCGGCAGTTTTGCCAGCGCCCATGGCCAAAATTACTGTAGCTGCGCCGGTGACGATATCCCCACCAGCAAACACGCCTGGTCGGGACGTGGTACCGGTATTCTCGTCAGCTTTAATGGTTCCTTTTTTGGTAAGCTCCAGGCCGGGGGTTGTCCTCAGCACTAGGGGGTTGGGTCCCTGACCAATGGCTACCACCACAGTGTCCACAGGGATATCAAACTCTGAACCGGGGATGGCTATAGGCCGTCTACGGCCGCTGGCATCCGGTTCGCCCAGCTCATAACGGAGGCAGGTCATAGTAGTTACATGGCCTTGTTCGTCACCAGTGTATTGGACAGGGCTGGTGAGAAACTGGAATTTAACTCCTTCTTCTTCGGCATGCTCAGTTTCTTCTTTACGGGCGGGGAGTTCTTCGCGAGAACGACGATAAATAATGCTTACTTCTTTAGCTCCGAGACGAAGAGCTGTCCGGGCGGAGTCCATCGCTACGTTGCCGCCGCCGATGACAGCTACCCGTTCCCCTACTTTAATAGGGGTAGCATATTCGGGAAAGAGATAGGCTTTCATTAGATTGGTGCGGGTAAGAAACTCGTTGGCCGAATAAATGTTGAGCAAGTTTTCGCCAGGTATTCCCATGAAGTGTGGTAGTCCTGCCCCGGTGGAAATAAAGACGGCATCAAAACCGTGCTCAAAAAGCTCGTCCACAGTAGCGGTTTTACCGATGACAAAGTTGGGCTTGATTTCTACTCCCAACTGACGAACGTAGTCTATTTCCTTTTGTACAACGCGCTTAGGTAACCGGAACTCAGGGATACCATACATTAGCACGCCGCCTGGCAGATGCAAGGCCTCAAAAATAGTCACTTGGTGCCCCATACGGGCCAGATCAGCAGCGGCCGTAAGACCGGCTGGTCCTGAACCGATAACGGCTACTTTGAACCCTGTCGATTCCGGCAGCTCAGGAGTGTGGGTGCGGCCGGAGGCCAAGTCGTAATCGGCTGCAAACCGTTCTAAGCGCCCAATTCCCACTGGTTCGCCTTTCTTACCCAGGGTGCAGAATTTCTCACACTGGTTTTCTTGAGGGCAGACACGGCCGCAAATAGCGGGCAGATTGTTTTTAGCCTTGATGGTCTCAATAGCCGAAGCGTAGTCTTTGTTCTTGATATGGGTAATAAATTCTGGAATGTCCACTTCTACAGGGCAACCCTGTTTGCAGGGTGCATTTTTGCAGTGCAGGCAGCGGGCAGCCTCTTCTAAGGCTTGCTCTTCAGCGTAGCCAAGAGCGACCTCGTTGAAGTTATGAATACGCTCTTCTGGTTTTTGTGCTGGGATCGGTGTTTTCGTTAATTTGAGTGGCATTGGCAATGTCCCCCTTCATGTGAATGGGAAAGAGCTTCTTGTTCCTTATCTTTGTAGGTGTTCATACGGCGCATGGCTAGGTCCCAGTCAATCAGATGACCGTCAAACTCTGGACCGTCCACACAGGCGAATTTGGTCTCACCACCTACGCTGACGCGGCAGGCACCGCACATGCCAGTACCGTCCACCATGATGGGATTCATGCTGACTATGGTAGGTATGCGGTAAGGCTCAGTGGTCTTGGCCACGAAGCGCATCATAATAGTAGGTCCGATAGCCCAGACACGTTTTACAGGTTTGTTTTCTTCTAACAACTGTTTAAGGGGTTCAGTAACTACACCGTGGTGGCCGTAGGATCCGTCGTCGGTACAAACTACAATATCATCGCTATATTGGCGCAGCCGATCTTCCCAAAACAAAAGCTCTTTGGTGCGTGCGCCAATAATAGATATCACTTCATTGCCGGCGGCTTTTAACTCCCGGACGATGGGGAAAATAGGCGCTACCCCTACGCCACCGCCGATACAAACTACGGTACCGTAATTATCAATTTTAGTTGGTTGACCAAGTGGTCCGACAAAGGTGGCCAGTTCGTCGCCAGCTTTAAATGTAGCCAGCTTTTTGGTAGAGTAGCCTACTTCTTGGAAGATACAAGTAATTGTACCGGCCTCGCGATCAAAATCGGCAATGGTGAGCGGTATCCGTTCGCCTTTTTCGTCTATGCGAAGGATAACAAACTGGCCGGCTTGGGCTTTAGCGGCAACCTCGGGTGCTTCTATCACCATTGAATGAACAACGGATGATAGGGGTTCTTTGTGGACAATGCGATACAAACTGCAAAACCTCCCCTTTTGATTGTTATGGATTCTTCAAGGAGTCATTAAGATAGACATAAAACTTACTGATAAACAGCAGGGCCTGAGATTACAACAGAACAGTGCCCTACAGTAAAATAAAATAACGATACGTAATCACCAATTATTATAACAGAAAAAACAATGAATGGGCAGGGTAAACCCAATAATTTGTCAAAAAAGTAACATATGGTTGGTATTATCAATGCTTATTATTCGTTGTAATGATTGCCCTGTGTATCCTATACACTGATGGCGCCGGTTTAGCCGCAGGTATTATTAAAGCCATATTAGCGGCTTCATTTAGCAGATATATTTCAGATACTGCTTGGTATGTTAATGCCTGCACAGCGCGTATGTAATTTTCGCTAAATTGACAAGGTTTGCGACCTTATTTTATTGCTTGTTGTCTCTGGCTGTTTTGCAAAAGGCTCAGCCGGGTAATAGCTTTTATAAGTTGCAGATACCTTGGCGGTTTTTGCTGAGAAAAGAAGGAACATCTGCAGGAATGTGGAATTAAGTACAAGATTACATATTGAGGTGACGGCCCATGGGAAGAGTTATTGCCATAGCTAATCAAAAAGGCGGCGTCGGCAAGACTACCACTGCAGTTAATTTGGCGGCAGCGCTGGCCTTGGAGGGCCGGCGGGTGTTGTTGGTGGATATGGATCCCCAAGGCAATGCTACCAGCGGCCTGGGGATCGATAAGGAGCAGCTGGAAAGTTGTATCTATCAAGTGCTTTTAGGCCTGAAAGCTATTCAACAGGTAAAACTGTTAACAGACGTCAAGGGGCTGCATTTAATTCCGGCAGCAGTAGAGTTGGCGGGGGCAGAGATTGAACTGGTGAGCATGTCTCAGCGCGAGTACCGGTTAAGAAGGGCTTTAGAAGAGGAACGGACTAGGTATAACTATATTATCATAGATTGTCCCCCTTCTTTGGGGTTGCTAACTATCAATGCGCTGGTGGCGGCTGATTCAGTGCTAGTTCCTATCCAATGCGAGTTTTATGCTTTAGAAGGCTTGGGACAATTAGTGAGTACTATTCGCCTAGTCCAAGAAGGGCTTAATCCGGAGCTTGTGATCGAAGGTGTGCTCATGACCATGTTTGACGCCCGGACTAATTTATCCATTCAGGTGGTCGATGAGGTCAAGCGCTATTTTCGCGACCGGGTATACCGCAGCATTGTACCCCGCAATGTGCGTTTGTCTGAGGCCCCTAGTCACGGAAAACCCATCATGCTCTACGATCCGCGGTCGCGGGGGGCGGAGGTGTACAAGGAGCTGGCAAAGGAAGTGATAGAAAGTGAAGGCCAAGAAGGGAGAAAAAAGAGGATTAGGTAAAGGCTTAGAAGCATTAATACCAGCTGCCCAAGCACGGGAAGGTGAACCGGTGCAGGAGATTGGGATTGAGGAGATAAGACCAAACAGCTTTCAGCCGCGGCGTATATTTGACGAGGAGAAGCTGGCTGAATTAGCAGAATCGGTGCGAGTACATGGTGTTTTACAGCCAGTGGTGGTGAGAGCTGTTATTGGCGGATACGAACTGGTGGCTGGCGAGCGGCGCTGGCGAGCGGCTCAATTGGCAGGTCTGTCTAGCATACCAGCGGTGATCCGGGAGCTATCTGATGGCGAGATGATGGAAGTTGCGCTGATCGAGAACATTCAACGCGAAGACCTTAATCCGCTGGAAGAGGCAGAGGCGCTACAGCGTTTATTGACTGAGTTTGGACTGACCCAGGAGGAGCTGGCGCAGCGGGTAGGTAAGAGCCGTTCTCATATTGCCAACATGCTGCGCCTCCTTAATTTAACCGATGAAGTACAAAATAATGTTTCACGTGGAACAATTTCTATGGG